>CAZWWC010000086.1:0-12874 GCA_964637625.1 uncultured Planctomycetaceae bacterium | reverse complement strand
CTATTCGGCCCCGACGTCCAAAACGGGCCTTTGACTTGTGTGTAACAACGAGGGCGTTGCCCTCGGCTACGAAGTTATGGCCCTTCGGGCCGGAAAACACTCCGACCATTGCACCCCCGTGATCTACGAAGTACAATCAGCCGCATCAGCATGGCACATTCTGGGGAATTCGTCATCCCAAAGAACAACTTTCACGCTAGCCCGTGAGCAGATGGTTAGCCGAAGAGAAGTAGTCGATGAAACCCATACCCATTTCAGAAAGCGTAACGTTCCAATCCGTCGGCCTGGATGAAGGGTGGCTACAAGCCCAAATATGGGAAAACCCTTCTTGCCTCGGCCTAGGCGAACTCGAAGGCGTCACAAGGGAACGTGTCGTAAGCTCGGGTGGAAGACTAGATATTCTGCTTAAGAACCCGATCGATGATTCCATGTACGAAGTCGAAACCATGATCGGAGACACGGATCCTGACCACATTGTGAGGACAATTGAGTATTGGGATCTTGTGAAGCGAAAATGGCCGCAACGTCAGCACTACGCCGTTCTAGTTGCAGAACGGATTACCAAGCGGTTCTTCAACGTCATCCAGATTCTCAGTGATGCTGTTCCACTCATAGCCATTCAGGCAAACATCGTCCGAAGTCCGCATGGCGAAAGCCTACATTTCACCAAGATCCTCGACGTCTACGAAGAACCCGATGACGAGACATCCGTAGACGGTGGAACGTACGACGAATCATATTGGGCGAAGAGGTCTAAGGAAACACTTGATGCTGCCAGGTATCTTCATGAGCTTACAAAGGACGTATACGTTGATCCGAAATTGCACTTCAACAAGTATTCAGTTTGCATTGCGTCCAGTGGCTACAACCAGATGGTGCTCAGAAAGCGCAGCCGAAACAACGTACTCGTCGAACTGCGCTACGGCAACAAGCGTGACGAAATCCTGGAGTTGCTCGAAGCGAACAGCGTTCAATACAGCGACCAGCATCGCCATTTCAAGTTTCAAATGCCGGCGAGGATATTCGAAGAGAAGGCTGACCTGTTTCTGCAAATTGCGCGGCTTAACAAAGAATGGTGGGTCGGCTAACAAGCAAAGTAGGCCGGGCCATGACTCGGCGATGAATTGCAGGAATCAGCGCAACAAGCCCGACCGACACGCCGTGAACGTTCCGGCAAGCGACCGAACAATCTTGGTTGTGTGGCATTGGCACAGTAACGCAGCGTCCCAGTCTCATCGTGCGATCAGTCCGAAGGGCTCCATCCTTGCCTAGACAAGGGTCCATTCCCCGTCTCACCGCATCAGCAGCAGGCTCAGCGCCATGACGGCCATGCCGGCCACCAGGCCCAGCAGGCTGTCGTGGCCCTTGCCGTAGGCCCGACTCGTCGGCAGCAATTCGTCGAGGCTGATGTAGACCATGATTCCGGCCACGCCGCCGAACAGCGCGCCCATCAGCTCCGGCGGGATCACGCCGGAAGGGCCGCCCAGGAAAAACCGCAAAGCGACGTACGCGATCACCGCGCCGACCGGCTCGGCCAGGCCGCTGAGTGAGGAGTACACAAACGCCCTCTTCCTGTCGCCGGTGGCGTAGAAGATGGGCACCGACACGCTGATGCCCTCGGGAATGTTGTGCAGCGCGATGGCAATGGCAATGGCCACGCCGAGGCCCGGGTCTTCCAGGGCCGCCAGGAACGTGGCCAGGCCCTCGGGGAAGTTGTGGATCGTGATGGCCAGGGCCGTGAACAGCCCCATGCGCAGCAGCTTTTTGTCATCCACCCGATGGTCGTGGGCGCCGGGGGCGGCGCGCTGGGGATGGGCCGCGATCGCGTCGAAGTCCGGCAGCGGGGCCGACCGGTCGTGCAGCGGTGCGGTCTCCTGCTCGGTGTGCGTCTCGTGCGGGTTTTCGGCCGAGGGAATCAGGTTGTCGATAATCCCAATGAGAAGAATTCCCCCGAAGAACGACGCCGCGCCGGCCCAGTGTCCCCAGTAATCGTCGTAGGCGGCCACCAGCGCCTCGGTGCCCTTCGGCAAGATCTCCACAAACGACACGTAGAGCATCACGCCGGCCGAGAACCCGGTTGCGACCGACAGGAACCGGTAGTTGGTCCGCTTGGCAAAGAAGGCGATGGCACTGCCGATGCCGGTGGCCATTCCGGCAAAAACGGTCAGTC
Source organism: uncultured Planctomycetaceae bacterium (assembly GCA_964637625.1). Classification (GTDB taxonomy): domain Bacteria; phylum Planctomycetota; class Planctomycetia; order Pirellulales; family Thermoguttaceae; genus UBA11386. Next base: position 10,704 of record CAZWWC010000086.1, on the reverse strand, counting down.
CCAAAGCAATCCAGACGTTGTTCATGGTTATCAACGCGCCCGGCCAACTTGGATTTTGACAGTGGCGAAACGCCCGCAAACTGCGATTCCACGTCCAAGCCTGTTCGGCTGCACAAGGAGCAGTGTAACAGGTGGTGGCGCGTCTGTCATGCCCTTCTGCAACACCAACGGATTGCCGAATCTTAGGGACTTAGCGAGACCGGCGCAATGCGTTGCCGCACACCCACGATCCGTGGAGAAGGTTCGCTCCGAATACACCAGACGTGTTGGGCCGTTCGGACGAACAGATCGTTTTCTATGGGCGCGAAGGTCGCATAAGTTTTTTCACCGAGCGAGTTTTCGGCGATTCGAGTGAAGGGTGCCGCGGCGGCGATCACGGTGACCAAGCCTTTCGTATTGCAGAGATAGACCCGGTCGCCGACCGCGATAGGCGATGCGTAATACTTCCCTTTGAGATGCTTCTTCCACAATACTCGACCGGTCTGGGCGTCAAGACAACTCGCCGTGCCACTGTCCGACACCATGAACAACAGGTTGTTGCAGAGCACGGGAGATGCACAATTCGGACCATGAATGCGTGTTTCCCAAGCGATCGGCGGATTTGGCTCGCCGAGTCTTCCTTTGGATAAAGCAATCACTTTCCGAATGCCGGCACAATAGATGTGATCGTCGTCAGCTGAAAGACTTGCCACTTCATCACCGCCACCTGGAGCAATGGGATGGACGATCGCCGCGTCGCCGGAATGCAAATCGTAGCCGGTAAAACCGGAAGCATCCCACACGAGGACAATTGCTCTTCCCTTCACGTCAACTACCAAAGGCGTTCTGCTGTTTCCTCCTGCATGGACTTTCGTTTTTCTGCGCCATAACAGTTCGCCATTATCGCAATCCAGTGCACAGATATGGGGATCTTTGGGCATACCATTCGAGATCACAAGGACTCCATCGTGAACTACCGGGGAAGCACCCACTCCGCTGACACTTCGAAAGCAAATCTTGGTATTCGTCCATTTCTGCTTTCCATAAGAGTCCACGCACACAACGCCCATGGACCCAAAATAGGCAAAGACGTGATCACCCCAGACCACCGGTGTCGGGGTCGCCGCCGAGTTGTATCGATGAAGAGGACCTTCCGGTCCGTGGAGACACTCGAATACCCAGCGCGTTTCTCCACTCTCCTTGTCAAGGCACATGATCACACGTGCTAACTCGCGTTTGTGTCGAAGCCAACAGTCGTTGAAAAACAAAACAGCCGCCATGGCTAGGACAACCGCGGTGAAGGTGGTCGGCGCGAGCAGCCACGACATCCGCCGGCGAACCCTCGTGCCGAGACAAATTGCCACAACGAGAGAAGCAAACCCCACAATGCTTCTCAGACCCAACCATCCTAAGCGCGGTTCCCACTTTGGATTCCCGAGGTAGTACGCCATCAGTGGGCACTTCTCGACAATCGCCCAAATGATCGTAGCCGCCATCAACACACTCAAAGCAACGAGACACCCGACCATCGTCAGGCGCGAGATAAACCGCCAAAACGAAATGCGATTCTCCTGCCCCGTCGGCCGAAGGTGCCCGCTCAGCGCAAAAGCGAAGAGGTAGCAACCCACCACGACCAGTGCCAAGCCGTAGACCATGAACAGAGGCCCACGAGAAAGGGAGGACCCTTCGAATGTCCGCTCCCCAGGGGGCAAGTTCGCGACCCATGTCCCAAGGTTGAGCACATAGAACCCAAAGTAACCGGCAAGCGCACAAACGGTTGCCGTCACGCCGAGGTTCCAGGTAACAATGCGTTTCCAGCGGATGGTTTCGGAGATCTTGTCTCCTTGATTTCTCGGCGTCGTCGCCAGATACCAGTTCACAATGCCTACGGCACCAATCGAAAACGGAAGCATGCTGATCAGGAGTAGAACGTGAATCGGCGCGCCAGAAGAGCTAGAAAAAATATGATCTTTGCACGGAACCGCCGCGATAACAAATGCGCCGAAGGACAACCAGAGAAAACCCGTTACAAGACGCCACCGCGAGGTGGCCGGGCACCGAAAGTCAATGAGTAGCGCGCAAACGGACACCAACAGACATGAAGCCAACCAACCTCGAATGGGACACCGTTCGCAGTCAATGACGCCGGGGCCGAGAAAAACCAGAAAACCTGCGGCAAGGATCGCCAGCATGAAGGAAACAACCCCGAACAAATGCAAGTAACCTTGCCATCCCGTCCTCTTCAGGCGGCACGCATCAATGGCTCCGGCTCCTCCCTGTATGATGATCAACATCATCAAGCCGAACGCCAGAACGGTGAGCCCCAATTCCATCACTCGATATGATGTGGCCAAATAAGCGGTGGTCACGTAGAGACAGTCTCTACAGACCACCGGAGACGAGTGCCCCGCGCCCTGTATGGGCGTTTTCCACGCAACGTTTTCGGTACGCGACCATTCAATTGGCGATTCCGACGAGTTGGCAATGCCCTGTCGCTCCAACCCGCGAAACCCTCGCCACGCCTCGGCGCCAAACGAGACGGGTGCCCCAAGAGCCGGGCACAGAGTGAGTGCAAGAAACGCAACCACGGGAGTCAGAACTCCCGAGCGCATGACCGAGAATTGCATTGCCCCCCCCCCAACCACGATCTAGCGATATACTGGATACTTAAAACTGCGGATTCCAACGCTACCCGGATAATATAATGTTTCCCCACTTAGTAAATAACCCACAGGAAGGGATTTGATAGGTTTTTCGGGGGGGGGGGGCATCGCCCACTCCGATTATGCGCGATCTGCCTGCGTGATCGCCATCACGAAGCCGTCCAGCGGCCGGTGTTCCATGTAGTTGAGCACACCCGGCGACGAAAGAGGCTGATCGCTGTAAACCTCTTCCATGAAATGGGGGTTAAATCCAATACCGTTTAATTAGCCATAACCACCGCCTCTGCAAATATTTTCGTCAAAGGTGGCGGGTGGCAATGTTCGGGGCGTTTCTTGCGCCACTTGGACACCTTTTGTTTGATGACCCGAGGGTTGATGCGGTTGCGGCGGGGCTCGGTGCGTTCTTGGCTGAGTTCCCAGAGGAGCCATTCATACCACTGTCGGAAGAGCCGGGCGTGCTTGAAGACTTGTCGGATCGGCAAATCGGTCAGGATTCCCATGGCCAGAACCACCCAGAGCATGACCTCATGAGTCAACTTACAGGCTCGCGGATTATGCCGCCCCGTCACGAACAGGGCTTGTCGAACCAACGCCGGCGTGATGACCTTTTTCAATCCTGCCAGCCTATCCAAAATCCGGCCCGATCTATCGGGCCGCAACACGCAACGTCCTTGTCGCGTCATCGCCACAGCCTCCTTGCTACTGGTCTTTTGTCAAAACCTAACGTAGCAAATGGCTGTGGCTTGCGCCTATTTCAACGGTATTGGGGTTAAATCGCCAGAAGTCGATCAGCTCGCAGGCCGCATCGATTTCGGCCTGGTTCGGCGTCTTGCTCATGTTCAACATCGTTGCCGCGTTGAGCGTTTGGCGATACTTTCCGGCCAGCAAATCGGCCGCCTTCAAGAAGATGATCGCTCGGGCGTCCCACGGCATCCGGCTCCACTCGGGCTTGGCCCGATCGGCCGCGGCGATGGCTTTGTCGAAAAAACAGGGCATTGGCCTGGTGGTACCGGCCCAGCACGTGCTGGTGGTCGTGGGGACAAACCATGTCGGCCAGCGAGCCGTTTTGAACGTCTTGCCCATCGATGATCATCGGCACCTCGGTCTTCGATCCGAGCAATTCCTTGAGCTTGGCTTGAAGCTCGGATCGTTCGGCCGTGCCGGGTGCGTAGCTGAGCACCGGTTCGTTGACGGGCCGCGGAACTCGAAAAATGCCGTTGAACATTGCAGTCTCCGGAAAAGGATCTTGGCAAAAAAGGGACTGTCTCGGTGCAATTGTTGTGCGATAGCGGCCGCGCGGCGTCAAGGCTTCCCGCAGCTTGCCATGGGGTGTTGGCGTTAGCAGCCTGTTAAAAAAGGACTATTGGGTCCGCAATGTGTGCCACTGCTTGGCACAAGCAGTGCTTTTTCCGGGCTTGGTACGGCACTGCTTCTTGCGAAGCAGTGGCACACGACTTTTTCAACAGCCTGTTAACCTCGGTCTATTTTGAGGCCTTCTTTCGCACTTCATCCTTAATGCGTTGGATGTGGCCGCGCCCGAGCGCCTTGACCTCGCAGCCCAACTCGAAGTAGCGCCGGATCGCGTCGTCCGACAGAATGCCGAAGCAATCGATCACCGCCAACGGCCCGCCGGCCCACTTGACGATGTCTTTCGGCTGGAGATTCAAATAAGGCTCGTGGGGCACGGCGAATATGACCGCCTCGGCGCCTTTGATCGCCGCCTTCAGATCGCTTCCGACTCGCGTGTCGACCAGGCCCTCCTGGTTGTGGAAGAATCGGGCCCAGGAATGCCCCGGCGCGGGATAAACGTCCTGCTTCTCGAGTTCGTACCAATGCTCGACGTAGGGATCGTGCACGCGCACGTCGGTACCCATTTCCGTCAGCTTGCGAAGGACCATCTCGCTCCCGCTGTAGCGCGTGTCGCCGACGTCCTGGCGATAGCTGGCGCCACAAAGGAGCACCTCGGCGCCGGCGATGTAGCGGCCCATGTTGCGCAGCGCGTCGCGCGTCAATTCGGCCACGTGCAACCCGCGCGTGTCGTTGATGTCGATCACCCCGGGCGTGATCTTGAAAACGCTGTCGCCGTCCTCGAAACCCAGAATATGCCGATAGGCCCAATAGCCCAGGCCGCCGTCTTTCGGCAGACAGTACCCACCGATGCCGGGTCCGGGAAAGATGATGTTGCTGTGCGTGGGACGCATCTTGATGGCCTTGATGACTTTAATAAGATCGACCCCGTTGCGTTCGGCGAAAAGACTCCATTCGTTCAGAAACGCCAGGATGGTGGCGCGGTACGAGTTCTCGACGATCTTGGTGGTTTCCGATTCGATCGGCCGGTCCATCACGGTCAACGGATAATCGACCGTGTTGAGAACTTGGCGGAGGAATCGCTCGACGCGCCGTCGGGCCTCGGCGTTACACCCGGCGCACACCCGCCAGAAATCGCGAATGCTGGCCACGTACTCGCGTCCAGGCATCACCCGTTCGAAGCTATGGGCCAACAACGGTGCCGCCTTGATGCCGCGTTCGGCGAACGCCTTCTTCAGAATCGGCCAGGCGACGAATTCCGTGGTGCCGGGCGCCACGGTGGTTTCGATCAGGGTCAGACACTTTTTCGGGATCTTCTCGCCGATGGTCCGCATGGTCGCCTCCAGAGCCGCCATCTCGGCTTCGCCGGTGACCATGTTGCCCAGCTCGTGCTTCGTGTAATCGCATTGCACGTCGACCACGACGCAATCGGCCAGTTTCAAGCAATCGCTGTTGTAGGTGGCCACAAGCGACTTCTTCTTGACCACGCAACGCTCGATCATCGCGTCGACTTCCGGGTCCTCGGCCCTGACCGGCGACTCGCCCCGATTGAGCAGCGGGATTTTCCAGTAGCTGCGCGTGCTGGGTCGCTGGCAGCCGATGACGAATTTGGTCGGCTTGCCGTCCTTGTCCTCCGTGTCGGCGACGATGGCCGCCATCACGGCGCCGACAAACCCCACTCCCATCACCACAACCACTTCCTTTCCCTCCTCGCGGGCCTTCTTGGCTCGCCTCGCAACACGGCGCAGCTCGGCGGCGTACTGCTGCGGCCGCGGTATTTCAAACTCCTCGCCGGCCGGGCTTACGGAGTATTGCACCATCTCGCCGGGCGTTTTTGGAGCGGCGGTTTTCTTGGCCATCGGACGGCTACCTCCTGACTAGAGTTTCGGACGATCAAATGGTATCTTCATAAGTTCAGAGTTCCAAGTTTTATTGAAATCCAGCATTGTCATTCTGAAGAATCTCCTTGGACAATCGAGATCCTTCGCTGCGCTCAGGATGACCTACCGCGGTATCAGCCAGCCAAACTTGGAACGACTGAAGTTGCCGAATTCGTCGCCACCGAATCCGCTTCCGCGAGAATCCGGCAGACCTTCAAATATAGGATTTTATTGCGCGGTGCGGCTCGGAATTCCGAGCCCCACGGTGACCCCTGACTCTACCACGACAGGACGTCAACGGCAAGGATCCGGCCAATGAGTTTCTTCTGGGCTTTTCTATTGCTCTTGCTCGTGTTGTTCGGCTGGGTGCTTACCCTGCTGGGCATGCCCGGCAACTGGCTGATGGTCGCCGCGGTGATCGGCTACGTTTTGCTGGTGCCCACACAGTCCCCGCTCGGCATCGGTTGGGGGATCGTCGTCGTCCTCATCGCGCTGGCGGCGCTGGGCGAGCTATTGGAATTCCTTGCCGGCGCGTTGGGCGTCGCCAAGGCAGGCGGAAGCCGACGAGCAGCCGTACTCGCCCTGCTGGGCTCCCTGGTGGGCGCCATCGTCGGCCTGTTCGTCGCGCTGCCGATTCCGGTGGTCGGACCCATTCTCGGCGCGCTGCTGTTGGCCGGCGTGGGGGCTTTCGTCGGCGCCGTGCTCGGCGAGCAGTGGAAAGGCCGCGGCCTCGGCCAGAGCTGCAGAGTCGGACAGGCCGCCTTCTGGGGACGACTGCTGGGCACCGTAGCGAAAACAGCCGTTGGTGCGGTGATGGTCGGCACCACCCTCGTCGCTTTGCTCGTGTAGCGCCGGCCGTCACGGTCCAGGTGAACCGATGCTGATTTTCAGGCGACCGTCCCCGGGCAACACGACCGGCGCGGCCAGGGTGATCACCAACCGGCGGCCGTCGAGCCGGGTTTGAGCATCGAGAGTCTTTCCATCGACCGAGACCCTCACCCGATCCGCCTGAACGCCCGGCCGCAGCGTCAAGGCGACGCTCCGCAGCCGCAGTCGGCCCGAGCGAACGTGGATCTTGGCCACCTGCGTGTTGCCTTCCTTTTTCTGGCTGATCGTGCCCCAGCCTTCGGCGGCCGTAAACGCGGCGCGAAAATCCCCGGGCGATAGCCGCGGCGAGAAGCCCAGGTGGCCCTGGGGCCCATGGTACTCCCAGCCGCACGCGGCCAGAAAAACACCGTGGCTGGCCATCGAGCGCGCGTAGTGGTCGCCACATTCGATCTCATTGAACGGATTGCGCCGCAGCGGATGGTAGCGGTCGTGGATCGTCCGCACGATCGCCAGCCCCTCTTCGAGCATCCCTTCCCAGAGCATGTGCCCGGCGACCTGGTACTCGAAACCGTTCATGCATTCGTTGAAGTATCCGGCATAGAAACGGTTTCCTTTCCCCTGGGCGTCTTTGAAGGACCAATCTTTCTGTGGGAACGTGCACATGATCAACCCGCCCTCGCCGGACATGGCGTACCAGCGGCCCCGCTTCATCACCTTCCGATACGGCCCGACGTCCGGCGCGAAGTTGTATTTCCACAGCGCCCCAAGTGCTCCCCGGGCGTGCTGCGGCGAAAAAACGCGTCCGAGCCCCACCTGCCATGCCCAACTCTGTCCGAGCACCTGGTCGACGTGGCAGCCCGTGCCCGAGTTGATGGCCTCCGGATGTTTGGGATCGGGCCGGTTGACGAAATACTCGCCGTTCCAGAGCAGATCGACGATCCGCCGTCGGCCCTTCTCGACGATCGCCCGGGTCCGCTCCGCGAAGGCGTCGTCGCCCATTTCCTGGGCCATCCGGCCGCCGGCCAGCAGGGCCGCCAGGTACATCCCGCTGAGCCACGCCACCGGCCCATACCAGGTCGCGTCGAGCGTATTGTGCTGCGGCCCTTCGAGAATCCCGTCGGCGTCGGCGTCGGCCGCGATAAGAAACTCCAGGGCCTTGCGGATCTTCGTCCAGTTGCGGCGCAAAAATGCGTCGCCGGCCGACATCTGATGCTCGCGATAGGCGCGGAGAATGCAGCCCGCCTGGCCGTCGACCGCCGCGCGGCGATGGGCCTCACCGCGAAAACGGATCAGCCCGGTCTTCTTATCCAGCGCAAGCCCGAAGTCGACCGTTTCACGCGTGGCCCGCTCCAACTGCGGGAACAGCCGCGCGACGCTCTGGGCATAATGCCACACGTGGGTACACGTGCCCTCGCAGCAACCCACGCCCTCCCAGCCGTAGAAGCGCCCGTTGGGCAACCAGTGACACGTCGACGTGGCCAGCGTCGACGCATTGATGAACGTCCGCTCTAGAAACCAGTAGGGCAACGTCGAGTCGTACCACGTATCGCGCCACAGCCGCGTCTGCGAGGCCAATCGATCGAGGTTCTCCGCCAGGTAAGCGGCCACCTCGCCCGCCGAGCCGAACCGCGTCGCATAACGCCTTCCGCCCAGACCCCGTGGTAACTTCAGATTGGGAAAGAACCACGTGATCGCGAAGCTGACCGTCTTTGCCTCGCCCGGCCGAAGCACCAGCGACCGGACCAGCGATCCACACGGTTTGGCACGCGGCGTCTTCCCGGCCGGCGCAAATGCGGCGGCCGGCAGCGGCCCGTCGCCGATCGAGCGGATCGCGCTGGCTCCCTGCTGCGGACCGATCAGTGCCAGGGCCAGCGTGCCGAAGTCGTGCCGCTCGGCCAGCGGCGTCTTGTCCACATCGGAAGCCGACGATGGCCCGACGGCATGTTCCAGCACCGTAACGTTTGCCCCGGGGCTGTGGACTTCGCTCCTGGCGCCGCCGCCCTGGCCGGTGTAGAGACAAACGGCGTTTTCGAGCCAGCCGGCCAGCTCGCAGCGGACCTCGGCCGCGCTGGTGTTGGTCACCGTGAACTCCATCACCGTGGCCGGAAGACTCGAATTCTCGGCATCCAGGGGAATGAAGGGCGAGAAGGCTTCCAATCGGACTCGCACGGGCGACTGCCCGTCGGAGTATTCCACCGTGCCGATCGGATACGCCCCACGAAAAGCAATGTCCGAGAAACCGGTCTTGTCCAACGAGCGGAACGTTACCCCGTCGGCGGTGGTCAGCCTCAGCGCGAAGCCCTGCTCCAACGGTGAGGAGGGCGTCGAGGGTTTCCGATAATGATGCTCGCGCGTACCGATCGTCTTGTTGAAGAGGTCCCAGTGCCAGAGCCGGCCGTCGCCGCCCAGGTAGAGCTGGCCCGCGCAAATCCCGCCCACCGGCATGCCCACGTACTTGAGCTGCTCGCCCCGATAGATCGTCGGCCTGCCGCGCGCCAACAGCGACTCGATCCACGCCGGATCGAGCTTCTTATCCGCAGGGACCAGATGCCGAGCCTCGTCTTCGGCCGCCCCCCCGGCAACGCCCGAGGTGGCTCCGAACACCGTCGCCGTCGACGCCGCCAGCCCGGCGATCTGGAGGAACTCACGTCGGGTCGTTGGCCTCACGATGCGCGCTACCTTGTTTTCCGCCGGCCTCGGGCGCGGGCCAGCAGGCCGAGCGATCCCATAACGAGCAGAATGAACGTGGAAGGCTCGGGGATGACTTCGTCGATCTGGAAGCCGATGAGCTTGGCGTTATCGCCAAAATACTCCAAATTGTCAAACTCGTCGAAATACAGCACGTGTTGCACGCTCGAGGCCGTCGCGTCGTCCTGGTCGCCGTCGTCGACGATCGTCACCTGGTAGCCCGCAAACTCACCCAGGTCGTCCATCAACTCGATGATTTCGACGACGTGGGCGACGTGGCCGCCGAGCTTCTCGCCCCCTTCTTCACCCCAGTAAACCAGGATCTCCACGTCGTGGCCGTCGCCGAGCTTCTTCAGGATGTCGGTGAAATCCGACTGCTGCTTGGTGACGACCGGCAGACTCTTCTTGGTGATGTACGACTCCAGACCGGATTTCATCTTCGCTTTCTTGGTGCCCTTGGCCAGCGTCGTCTCCATCTCGTCGAACAGGTCGTCGTAGACGTCCTGCACGGAATCCGCCAGGGTGAGTCGACCGTCCGTGTCGGCCAGGTAGAACAACGACCGGGTGGCGGAGCCCGGGCCACAGCCGTTGGGGTCTTCCTTGACGTTGCGGATGGGCACCTTCTTCTTCTTCGCCTTCTTCTTGGCTGTCTTCTGATTCTCCTTCTTTTTCTTAGTGATCTTCTTCTTGCCGGTGCCGCCGAAGTAGCCCTCTCCGTCTTCATCGTCCAGGCCGCCTATCAGAAAGTTGCAATCGCCCACGTTGGGATAGCCGGTCGCCGCCGGGCCCGGTGCGGAGGTCATCAGCGTGGAGCTGATCTCCGTGGTGTGATAGAGTTCGGTAACGTTGAGGCCCGGGCTGACGTCAATGCCGAACATGGTCGACTCCGGCAGCCGGCCGTCCAATTCCGCCTGCGTAAGCTCGTCCAGGACGATGATATGGTTCTGAACGCCCCACCAGTTCGTTTCACCAACACCGGGAACCGTGGTCACCACGTTGAGATAGCCGACGTAACCCACGTCGGTAACCAGGCTGAAACTGCCGAAGTCCGAGGGGTCCAACGTGACCTCGACACGACACCAATCGGAGTTCTGCCCGTCGGTGACATAGCCGCCGCCCTCGGCCAGCCAGTCGACCTGCTGAAACTGCACGCTTGCGGCGCCGGCGGCGCCGACCGCCACGAAGTAGATCACCACCATCATCAATAGTCGTCGGAAACTCATGATCACCCTCCCATTAGCTCGAAAAGAACAAAGCGACGTGTGCTACCAACACCGTGCGGCCGCAGCGGAATTTCGGCCAATCAAACAGGCATTCATTATCACACCCAGACCGGCAGAAATCAACTCCCCTGTTAG
>CAZWWC010000085.1:9827-12906 GCA_964637625.1 uncultured Planctomycetaceae bacterium | reverse complement strand
ACGATGTACCGAATCGACGTCACGGCAAGACTCCTCGTTGCATAGCCATATTCAGTAGTTCCAAGTTTGGCTGGCTGACACCGCAGCAGGTCATCCTTCGCTGCGCTCAGCAGTGACAATGCCGGGTCTCAATAGAACTTGGAACTACTGATACCGGCAATGATCGCACGAGTGATCGGCGGCTGTCAAGGCGCATCCTTACTTTGCCCCAATCAGTTCCAGCGTCGCCCAAAGGCTCGGGTCCTCTTGATAGGGCATCGGACTACCGACGCCAAGCGTATGTTCACCCAATTCGCGATCCACGACGGCATAGGTGAACCCAAGCCGGGTGTGCTCGTTCGGGTCGAAGCCGGTCAAGGCGTCGGCCGCGACAAATGCGTCGAGCACGTAGCCGTCCCCGGCACGCCGGGGCTTCCGGCTGAGCACTTTCAGTTGGCTTTCGCGGATCGGGCCATGGGGTGCCCGGGCACGATGGATCGGCAGCACCCCGGCAACCGGTCGTGCAAACCCTCGCCCGGCGCCGGCCGGCAGAAAGAACAACCGATGGCAGAACCGCCCGGCCCGATGAACGTTCTTCACGTCCCGCGTGTCGAGCCAGACTTGCAGGCCGTCGCTGTCCTCGGGCCGATCGGCCCGGCACCAAGGCGCCTGCCGCTTGCCGCGAACTTCCACGCGAAACGCCAGCCCCGAGCGGTTCCATCCGACGCGCAGCTCGGGACTCGCCCCGGGCTGTTCCAGCTCCGAGAAGCTCGGAAGCACGTGTTCTTCGCCCAGCGCGGCCCCCTTGGTCGTCCAGAGCCGCTCGCAATAGCGACAAGGCATCGAAAAGCGAAACAGCAGTCGTGGAGGAACCAGTGCGTCGGTCATGGGTAAGGGATTTGGGGATTTGGGGATTTCGGGATTTCGGCAACTTATGTTAGCCGTCGAGCTTGCTCGACGTTTTGTGGCGAGTTTTCTTTACGCCGTGCAGGCACGGCGGCTAACTTGCATGATTCACAATCTCTCATTAGCCCTCAGTTTCCACCTCGCGGCAGGCCGCCAAATGCTCCGCAAGGAACCGGGCCAAATCACCGCGGGCAAGATCCGCGTTGTTCCGAAAACGAATGCCGATCAAGTCGGGACTGTCTTCGCGGGTGACGATCTCGGGCCGATGTCCCAGGCCTCTCACGCGACCCAGGGTGAAACGCGCGTGTCGCCCGTAAAGCCACAAGTACACCGCGTCGAGCTTCTTCGTCTGGATGCTCGCCCAGGGAGTGTTCAACCCCGGCACCGTTCGATGAACCACTTGCTTGTGTTGCCAATCGAACTGGCCGTCGGAGGCGATTTGTTCGAGCAGGTTGCAGAGTTTTTCGAGCACCTCGGGCCGCCAGCCGACCGCCCTGCCCGGCCGAAATCCCTTGCGGAGGAAGTGCCACTTGCGGCCCAGCGCCTTCCACGGCATGAGATCCTCGGGCTTCTTGCTGATCCGCTTCGTGAATCGCCCAAAACCTTCGATGGCCGCGTCGAGGAACTCCCAGAATTCCTTGCGGTCGATCTCTTCGTAGCCGTGCACGCGAAGCTCCACTTCCTGCCAGGGACCGCGCAGGTTCCGGCACTTGACTCGGGGCTCGCGCCCATAGAGCGGCAGCTCGGGCATTTCGTTGAGCGGCTTCAGGTCGAGCCGCTCGACGAGCTCCTGCCGGTCGAACGTGCCGCGCCCGGTGCGGAACTTCATCTTCAGCAGCCACTCCTCGCCCGTGATCGCGTGGAAAAACCAACCGGTCGATTTCTTCGCCGCACGGACCTCGACCACGCTCCGCTGGCTCCAGTCGGTCGGGCTGAACTGGTCGGACTGCTCGATCCGGTCGACCACCTTGGCCAGGATCCGCCCGTCCCAGCGGCACGGGCTCCCGTTGCGCGCCACGCGGTCCTGCGTGTGCCAGCGGCGTCCGTCGGCCTGCCAGGGCATTTTGACTTCGCGTCCCACCTCGGCCAGATCCATGTCGTCCGGCTGGGGTTGTTCGTCTTTCGAAAAATCGTGGGGCACTCGCGGCTTGTGCGGCCCGGCGCTTAAGACCGGTTCTAGAGCCTCGCCGGTATACGAGCGACACAAGCCATGCTTGGCCTTTTTGCTTGCACGGCGATAACGCCTTGCCGCCGCGGCGATGTCCTCGGGCGTGCCGGCGGCCACCAGGTGGCCTCCACCGTCGCCCGCCTCGGGCCCCAGGTCGATGACCCAATCGGCCGTCTTGATCACGTCCAGGTTGTGCTCGATCACCACCACCGTGTTGCCCAGGTCGACCAACCGCGAGAGCACGTCGAGCAACTTGCCCAGGTCGTCGAAATGCAGGCCCGTGGTCGGTTCGTCCAGCAGATAGAGCGTCTGGCCCGTGTCGGGCCGCGAAAGCTCGGCCGCCAGCTTGACCCGCTGCGCCTCGCCGCCGGAGAGCGTCGGCGCGGCCTGGCCGAGCGTCAGGTAGTCGAGCCCCACGTCGCAGAGCGTCGCCAGCGTGCGGCGGATTTTCGGGATGTTACGGAAAAGGGTCAACGCCTCGGCGCACGACATGTCCAGGACGTCGGCGATCGAGCGGCCGTGATATTGCACGGCGAGCGTCTCGGGGTTGTAGCGCCGGCCGCCGCACGTGTTGCACTCGACCCAGACGTCGGGCAGAAAGTGCATCTCGATCTTCCGCTGCCCGTTGCCCTCGCACGCGTCGCACCGCCCGCCCGGCACGTTGAAGCTGAAACGTCGCGGGCTGTAGCCGCGCAGGCGTGCCTCGGGCAGTTGGGCAAACAGCGCGCGGATGTGATCGAACACGCCGGTGAAGGTGGCCGGGTTGGACGTGGGCGTTTGACCCAGCGGCTGCTGATCGACCCGAATCACCTTGTTGATCTGCTCCACGCCCATCAGCGCGTCGTGGGCCCCGGCCAGTCCGCCCGCGCGATGCAGCACCCGGGCCAGTTCCGTATAGAGGATGTCGTCCAGCAGCGAACTCTTGCCGCTGCCGCTGGTGCCGGTCACCACCGTGAGCGTGCCAAGCGGGATACGAACGTCGATGTTTTTCAAGTTATTGTGCCGCGCGCCGCGGATTTCAACCCA
>CAZWWC010000085.1:5718-9727 GCA_964637625.1 uncultured Planctomycetaceae bacterium | reverse complement strand
CGGGCGTTCCCTGGGCGACGATCTGGCCGCCGGCCCGGCCCGCGCCGGGCCCGAAGTCGAGTAACTGATCGGCTGCCCGGATTACTTCCCGGTCGTGTTCGACCAAAAGCAGCGTGTTGCCCAGCTCCCGGAGCTTGGCCAGCGCAGCAAGCAGCCGGCGATTGTCGCGCGGATGCAGTCCGATCGTCGGCTCGTCGAGCACGTAGAGCACGCCGCACAGGCCGCTGCCCACCTGCGAGGCCAGCCGGATCCGCTGCATCTCGCCGCCGGAGAGCGTCGGCGTCGGTCGAGCGAGCGTCAGATACTCCAGTCCCACGTCGACCAGGAACTGCAGCCGGTTGCGGATTTCGCGGATCAGCTCGCCGGCAATCTGCTTCTCCACCTTGTCCGGCCTCCAGCGGCGGAAATCGTCCAGGAGCAAATCCAACGGCCGCCGGCAGATCTCGTCGATCGAGCGGCCGCGTAATTGCACGGCGGCCGCGTCGTCGCGCAACCGGCTGCCGCCGCACTCGGAGCACTCGACCTCGTCGACCAGGTGCTCCAGCCGGCCGCGCAGACGCGGCGAGAGTCGGGCCGCCTCGTCCAGCGCCGGATAGAGTCCCTTGTACTGAAAGCGAAACGACCGTGCTCCGTCGCCCTTTTTCCCGGCCGGAACGTCGAACCACGCCTCCCCGCTGCCGTGCATGATCACGCGGCGATGCTTCGCGCCGAGTTGATCGTAGGGCACGTCGGCCGGGATACCGGTTCCACGACAGAAGGCCGCCAACATCCGCCCAAAGAGCCGGCTGTCGGCCCGCGGCCAAAGATCGACCGCCCCACCGGCCAACGAGCGCTTCGTATCGTGCAGCAGCGCGGCCGGATGGGCCCCGATCTGGGTACCCAGCCCTTCGCACGCCGGGCACCAGCCGAGCGAGCTGTTGAACGAAAAATGATGCGGCGCAAGCGGCTCGAAGCTCCGACCGCAACGGTCGCAGGCAAAGTGCTGGCTATGGGTATCGACCGGCCACTGCGGCTCGGCAGTATCGGTGCGCGGGTGGGCCACGCGGAGCACGCCCCCGCCCAGCGCCAGGGCGTTCTCGATGCTGTCGGCGATGCGCGGCCGGGCGTCGCCGCGAACGACCACGCGATCGACCACCACCTCGACCGTGTGATGCCGCCGGCGGTCGATCGACGGCGGCTGGTCGATCGGGTAGGTCTGGCCGTCGATCCGCAACCGCACGTAGCCCGAGCGGCGAAGCTCCTCGAAAAGCGCCTCGTACACCTGGCCTGGCCGGGGCTGAATCGGGGCCATGAGATAGAGCTTCGTGCCGGCCGGTTGGGCCATGACCTTGCCGATGACCTCGTCGGCCGATTGGGTGCCGATCGGCACGTCGCAGTCCGGACAATAGGGCTCGCCGAGCCGCGCGAAGAGAATCCGCAGATAGTCGTAGATCTCGGTCACCGTGCCGACCGTACTCCGCGGGCTGTGGCTGGGCCGCTTCTGTTCGATGGCGATCGCCGGCGAAAGGCCCTCGATGTGCTCGAACTTCGGCTTGGGCATCTGGGCAACGAACTGCCGGGCATAGGCGCTGAGGCTTTCGACGTAGCGGCGCTGGCCCTCGGCATAAATCGTGTCCACCGCCAGCGACGTCTTGCCCGATCCGCTCACCCCGCAACACACGGTCATTCGGTCGCGAGGAATGTCGACGTCGATCCGTTTCAGGTTATGCTCCTCGGCGCCGCGGACGCGGATGCTCGTGGCCAGCCGTGCTTCGGATGAGCGACGCTGGGTGCCACTGCTGGCTCGTCCAGCAGTGTTCTTCCCAGGAAAACCGCTTTGCACTGCTGGACGAGCCAGCAGTGGCACCCGAGCCGACGAGAGCAGCCGGGCCAACGCCTGGCCCGTGTACGAACGGCGGTCCTCTACAATTTCCTCCGGCGTGCCGGCCGCGACGATCCGGCCGCCCTGCTCACCCCCTTCGGGCCCAAGGTCGATGATCCAGTCGGCCGTCTTGACCACCTCGAGATTGTGCTCCACCACGAGCACGGTGTTGCCGGCGTCGACGAAATCGTGCAACACGGCCAGAAGCATCTCCACGTCGGCGAAGTGGAGGCCGGTCGTGGGCTCGTCGAGCGTGTAGAACGTTCGGCCGGTGCTTCGCTTGACCAACTCCCGGGCGAGCTTGACTCGTTGGGCCTCGCCGCCGGAGAGCGTCGGCGAAGGCTGGCCGATCTTGATGTAGTCGAGCCCCACGTCGTGCAATGTCTTGAGCTTGTGGTGGATCTTCGGGATGTTCTCGAAATGGGCCAGGGCCTCCTGGATGTCCATTTCGAGGACCTGGGCGATCGAGCGGCCCTTGAACTGGACCTGGAGGGTCTCGTGGTTGAAGCGGTGGCCGCCGCAGACCGGGCAGGTAACCCAAATGTCGGCCAGGAAGTCCATCTCCAGCTTGGTCGCGCCGTTGCCGTCGCAGGCCTCGCACCGCCCGCCGGGCACGTTGAAGCTGAACCGCCCCGGCTTGTAGCCGCGGGCCTTGGATTGTGGAAGCTGGGCGTAGAGACGCCGGATCTCGTCGAACGCCTTGATGTAGGTGCCCGGGTTGCTCCGCGGCGTGCGTCCGATGGGCGACTGGTCGATGGCGATCATCTTGTCGAGGTGCTCGAGCCCTTCGATCGCCTCGTGTGTGCCCGGCCGTCCGAGGCCGCCGTTCAAATCACGGCGCAGCGCCTCGACGAGGATGTCGGCCACCAGCGAGCTTTTGCCCGAGCCCGACACGCCGGTCACGCAGACGAAGGCTCCCAGCGGAATCTCGACGTCGATCGTCTTAAGGTTATTGTGCCGGGCGCCGCGGACGACGAGCTTTTGCTGGCCGACGGGCCGTCGCCTGGCCGGGACGGGAATCTCTCGCCGCCGGGCGAGATAATCGCCGGTGATGCTTTTCGGCTGGTCCATGATCTCTTGGGGTGATCCGGCGGCGACGATCCGTCCGCCGCGCACGCCGGGACCGGGACCGAAGTCGACCACGTGGTCGGCCGCGCGCATCGTGTCTTCGTCGTGCTCGACGACCAGCACGGTGTTGCCCTGGTCGCGAAGCCGCCCGAGCGTGCCCAGCAGTTGGTGGTTGTCGCGGGGATGCAGGCCGATCGAGGGCTCGTCGAGGATGTAGAGTACGCCGACCAGTCCGCAACCGATCTGTCCGGCCAGGCGGATCCGCTGCATCTCGCCGCCGGCCAACGTCGGCGCGGTGCGATCCAAGGTGAGATAGTCGAGCCCGACGTCGCTTAGGAACTGCAAGCGGCCCTGGATTTCCTTGAGCGGCTCGGCGGCGATTCGCCCGCCCGTGGCGTCCAGCTCAAGCTGCCGGAAGAACACCTTGGCTTCGGACACGGCCAAGGCACAGACCTCGGGCAAGGATCGCTTGGGCGGCCCCTTGAAATCGGGCGCGGCGGTGGTGAGGGTCACGGATCGGGCCTGCGGGTTGAGGCGGTCTCCGTCGCAATGCGTGCAGTCGACCACGCTCATGTACTTCTCCAGCGCGCGGCGTTGCATGCGGTTTCGCGTGGTGCGGTATTGCGAAAGGAGCTTGGGAATGATCCCCTCGAAGCGGCCACCCCATTTGCGGCCCGCGGCTCCGGCACGCCACGTGTAGGTGATGTGCCGTTGGCCGGTTCCCCAGAGCAGATCGCGCTGCACGCGCGGGTCAAGCTCCTCCCAGGCCGTTTCGAGCACGGTGCCGGAGTCGAGTTCATACTGGCGCTGGAGCGTCTCGGCCACGCCGCGATAGATGTGCCGGCGCCACCGGCCCATCTCGCGCCACCGTCCGACCAACTCGAAGCAACCCTGCTGAAACGACTTCGTCGGCTCGGAGACGAGCCTCGCGGGATCGAACCCGTAGATCTCACCCAACCCTTGGCACTCGGGGCACATGCCCTGTGGGCTGTTGAAGCTGAACATCTGAGGACTGGGCGGCTCGAAGCTTTTTTGGCAGTGCGTGCATGCATAATGAGCTGAAAGGGCCAGATCGCCGCC
>CAZWWC010000085.1:0-5618 GCA_964637625.1 uncultured Planctomycetaceae bacterium | reverse complement strand
GCCACGATCAGGTTGCCCTGGCCCAACTTCAGTGCCAACTCGACCGCTTCGGCCAGGCGGCCGCGCTCGGCCAGTTCGACCACGAGCCGGTCGATCACCACCTCAATCGTGTGACGCATCTGGCGCTCCAGCCGCAGATCGTCCGAAAGCCGGACTATCTGACCGTCAACCCGGGCACGGACAAATCCCTGCTTCAAGAGATCGTCGAACAGATCGCGAAACTCGCCCTTCTGGCCGCGGACCAACGGTGCGAGAACGACGATCCGGACCGACCGCGGCAGGTCGAGGATCTGCTGGAGAATCTGCTCGCGGGTCTGGGCCGTGATCGCTCGGCCGCACTCCGGGCAGTGGCCGGTGCCGACCCGGGCGTAGAGTATGCGAAGATAATCGTAGATCTCGGTGATTGTGCCGACCGTGCTGCGCGGGCTTTGGCCGGTCGATTTTTGGGCGATCGAAATCGAAGGGCTCAAGCCCTCGATCCGCTCGACGTCCGGCTTGGGCATCTGGCCGAGAAACTGCCGCGCGTAGCTCGAGAGGCTCTCGACGTAGCGGCGCTGGCCCTCGGCGTAGAGCGTGTCGAAGGCCAGCGAGCTCTTGCCCGAGCCGCTCACGCCCGTCAGGCAAATGAGCTGGTTTCGCGGCAGGACGAGATCGACGCTGCGGAGATTATGCTGTCGGGCACCTTTGACAACGACGTCGGAAGCGGGCATGGCACCGGTGCGGGAGTCTCAGGGTATGAACGCGGCAAACCCGGCATTCTACCGCACAGGCGTACACTGGGGCAAGGAGGATAGTGTCTTAGGTTTGTGTTGCTGAAGCGATTTTGCCCAGCATTTTTTCAACGCTCCAAGCCTCTTGAGCAATTCCAGCCTGTACGGCGGGCGTCGTGCCCAGCGTTTGGTGCTTCCGGCAGAAGTTGTACCAAACGAAGAAAATGGCAAAGTGGGCCTCATGGTGGTCCCACGTCTTGCTGAAGGCGTTGGTCAGTCGCGTCATCCGGCGAATGCACATTCGGATTGTCAAATTGACCCTCTCGGCGTGGCTTGTGCAAACGTGGCTGGCATCCGGGTTGCCACACACTACGCTCTTGCGGATCTCGCGTATGACCCCAGGAGAGTACCGCGCCGAGCCGGATTCTTCTTTGTATATCTTGACCAACTGGGCGAAGTCGACGTTTTCGTACAGCCCGTTTGGAATGGCCTTTCTGTAGGGCCTATAGCCGTCCGTCGTGACCTGCACTCGCTTGCATCCTACGGCATCATGCAGTTTGCTTACGAAGACGTCAGTAGCGTTCCCCTCCCGGTTGGCGACGTGCCAGGCCAAGACCAACTTGGTGTGCCGCTCAATGGCCAGATAGCAGTAGCAGTCGCCGAAACCGATTCGTGGACGACTCAGGTTGACGCGAGTCTTCTCTTTCATGCCGACAAAGCCCCAGATTTCATCGCACTGGACTTCCTCGGCGGGCAGGTCTCGCATGGTTTCCCAGAAACGCTCGCACTGCTCGCCCACGACCTCCAGTAGGTGCATGATCGTGTTGCGGTTCGTGCCCGTTAGCCGCTCTACGGCCCGGATGCTCATGCCCTCCATGAGAAGCTTGATGCAGAGCGCCCCCTGCTTGAGGGAGATTCGCATGTCGCCAAGAGCCCGGGTGGGCCGGTCGATCCAGGTGACGCCACAATCCTTACAGCGGTAACGCTGATTTCCCTCTCGATCGTGGCCGTGTCGTTTAAGGTGTGGATGGCTGCAAACTGGGGCTATCATTTGACCGACCTTTCCATTTGCGGCCGGTCGGCTGTAGAATACGGTTGCTGAGACGGTATTCGGGCCGATGGCCTGGGTACACAGTCGCCCCGTCGGTGTTAGCGCATCGGCGGGGTTTCTTGTTGGCTACCATTTTCAACCTCTATATTTATTGTACAGACATTTAATCGGCTGTCAATAGCCAAAACGCCACTTGACAGAATAATTTTTGTCTGTACACTTGTGGTATGAGCCCCAAACCACAAAGAGGCCGTCCGCCGGTCTCCGATGAGGAGCGGCGGGAGATTCGCTTTCAGGTGCGACTGTCGGCTACTGAGCTTGCCCTGCTCGACACGGCAGCCCAGGGCAAGACATCTACTTGGGCTCGTGAGACGCTACTCAGGGCAGCCAAAAGGCGTCTGGCCGCGGGAAAGACCACTTGACTGGGGGGGCACTATCGCCTATCGTGAGAGAATGCAACGGAGGGTGTAGGAATCGAACCTCACCGGCAGAAGCTGGGCCCTACGGCAGATTATAAGTCTGCTGCGCCGTCCAGGACGCGGGACACCCTCCGCTAAAGAGAAGCCGTGCCCGGCGCGTATAATCTAACGGTTGCCGGGCACGGCTTTTTTAGGCATTGGTGGCGGTCGCGCCAGAACGAAGAGGGTGCCCCAGATGGTGTGTCCGTACACGGGTGGTCTCCTGTAACACTATTGTGATTTCAGTTCCTCTTCGATCGCTTGGATAGCTTCCCGCATTCGTGGTCCTGAGTACCAAGTCTTGCCGCTGTCATTCCCCCTTCTTTTGGCACGGTAGACTGTGGAGGGTTCAATGCTCAAGCCCTCCAGAATTCTATTCATTCTGTTCACAGGCGACCCCAACTCTGTCGGACGCTTGATCCCGAGGGCCTTCAACAAGGGTCCTGTCGTCGTCCCGTCCTGGCTCCCAGCAATTGTCTTCAAAAACGTCAAAACGCGCTCGTACTGCTCCCGTCTCTTCCGTTGGTCCTGCGTTTCCGTTTTTACGGCTTTTCCGCGCGGGCGGCCCCGTCGTGCTGGCTGCTCGGCCCGCGACAACGCTTCCTCGACAGCCGCAATCCCCATCGCCAGATCTTCCTTGGAGTCGCCGCGGACCACCCACCCATTTTTCCTAATCTCGACAGCCATGGTCTGTGTTCCTTTTCCAGTTGGCGATTGACAAATTCTGGCCTTTGTGTAGAATGGCAAAGGACTTGCGGGGATCGGGCGCATACAATGGGCCCGACGGCCTTTTGGCCGACTTTGCCTAGCTCGCCCACAAGTCAGGCGATTCGAAAGCCCGGTCATTTCAGGTGGCCGGGCTTTCATTTTGCGCATTCTATGCGGAGACAGCGACCAAGTCCATACCTAGTCCCGTTTTTTTCAGAGAGTATCTCTGCGGTCTCCGTTCCTCGGCCCTGTGTCTTCGTGCCTCCGCGAATAGACCGATGTCCTCCGCTGTCCGCCCTCCGCTCGCTGGCAACACTCAGTTAAGACACTACCGGCAAGGAGAAAAGAGGGTAGGTAGTGTCCTGGGAATGTGTTGCTGGCGGTCAACTGCCGAATTCTAGCCAAACTCTATCTCAAACTCACAACTGTCTGCTCCCTGTAGGATTGACTGTCTCAGTCTCACCTTCACAGGGTTATCGAATGCGGCTTCGAACAGGGATTTATACCATCCCGTCGAGCAATGGCAGTACGTATCGGTGGGGAACGGCTTCTGGGTCTGTTTCACCCGTCCGCAGTAACACCAGTCGTAGCCACCGACAATCGTGTTCTTGTTCTTCAGTTTCAGCCTTCCTCCACCGATGCCTGCTTCATTCAGCTTGGCAAGCAGTTCCTCAACCGATTTCGATTCCTTCATAAGCTGCTTCACGCGTTTCTGCTGCGTAGGACCGCAGCATTTCATCCCGCAAGCCTGCATTACCCTTTTCGCCGTGGCTTTGCCGACTTCTTTCTCAAGGCGCTGGACGGCGTTCCTTATCCACTCGGCTTTCTGTGCATAGTTCGATGTCTCATCAAACTGTTCAGTCTCGATGACGACGTTTTTCGATACTGTCGCGCCGGCTTCGGCGTCGATGCATCGTTTGAACCTAGTCATCCATCCGCCGAGTCTTTGAGCCTTTGCCATTTTCCACGTCTGCTCCTGAAAGTCTGCCCATATTCGTTCAACACGTGTCCCTCCATTCTACCACCCGCGGGCGACGGGGAGAAGCCGTTTCTCAAAGCTGAATAGGATCAGCAGCGTCTATCCGTGCCGCTTCAGTAAACTCCACCAACATGCTCAGTCGTGGGTCGCTTGCCGAGGCCGATGCTCGCAAAGTGATGCAGATCGTGACCTACATGCGTAACACGGTCTATTCACTCTCAGTAGTTCCAAATTCGCTTGAGAACTCACATTGTCATCCTGAGCGAAGCGAAGGATCTCCTTAGCCATCGAGATCCTTCGCTTCGCTCAGGATGACTCATTGAGGTATCACCTAGCCAAGTTTGGAACTACTGAGTCTCGTCCAGTCAGCCGTCTTCTCTCACCGTCCAGCCACACAGTCTTAGGACGCTACCAGAGGGTAGTGTGCATGCTCGCACGCACAAACCGAGCATGAAGACCATTTGGTGCGTGTAAACACGCCTCCTGCCTTACTGGGGCAACGCTGCGCTATGGCCCAGCCACGCGGTCGGGGTTCAATTCAGATGGGTGTTTCCGGGGTTTCTGGCTCGATCCGCACCTCTCGACCGATCAGTATCACACCGGCGATCGTCAGACCCACCCCCAGAACCATCCACCGGCTGGCCGGCTCGGCGAAGAACGTGATGCCGATCATGGCCCCAATGGCCACCTGGGACGCCATGATCATGTTGGCGTGTGCGGCCCACGTCGATTGCAGCCCCTTGGTGATTGCCAGAAATGCCAAGACGTTCAGCAGGCCGGCCAGCAGAATGAGCCCCAGTTGGGACAAAGGAATCTCGCCCACCGTGCCAAGACCCTGATTGACGGCAAGCCAGGGCCCAAGGCTGACGACGCCCATGAGCGTCACGATGAACACGATGGCCGTGGCCGGCGTGGCGCCCGTCACGTTTCGGCGAATGACGACGACAAGAATCGCGTACACAATGCCCGCTATGCAAGCCACGCCGAGGGCCAGGCTGGCCCGTTTCCAATGGGCCACGGTTTCAGCTTCGGCGGTCGCCTCGACGGAGGCTTCCGAGCGGGACTCGGTTTCGGCCCTGATCGCCTTGCTTGCCTCGGGAGCGGCCACGCCGAGCAGGACCAACGACACCAGCAACAGACCGATCGCCGCGATCGTCTGACGTGAAACGCGTTCGCCCAAGAAAACACGCCCCAGGACGGCCGTGGCCACCAGGTTCGTTCCCGACAGGACCGGCAGCGCCACGGCCAGCCCGATCACGCTGAAGGCCCAAAGAATAGGCAGATTGGCGCCCAATTGGGTCAGCAGACCTGCCAGCGCCAAGGCAAGCAGCACGTAGCCGCCGGGCAACAGCCAACGACCACACCACGCGTGCCACGCCAACCACGGGCCGACGACGACCACGGTGACCAACTCCTTGATGAAGATCACCCAAACCCGATCGCAGTCGATCGTCAACTCGCGCAGGCACCCGTTGACCGCCGAATAACTCAGCGCTGAAACAACACACAGAAGAGGCCCCACGAAGCGAGATCGCCGGATCGAGGAGGACCGGTTGGCTGGTGCTTCGTTGGTCGGCTTTGGCTCTTGGGCAGTCGTATCCATTCACCCATTGTAGAGAGCCCAACGGCGAGGAAAAAGGGGACAGGTCTGCTCTGTAGAAAATCCCTTCTTGCACAGGGGGTGGCTGGGGCATAGCGCAGCGGTGCCCCAG
>CAZWWC010000084.1:10180-12999 GCA_964637625.1 uncultured Planctomycetaceae bacterium | reverse complement strand
CGCAAGGGACCGGTCGTCGTGCCCGTCTTGCGAGGCGTCGACTTGACGGTCCGCCAGGGCGAGTTCTTGGCCGTCGTCGGTCAGAGCGGCTCCGGCAAGAGCACGCTGCTGCATCTGCTCGGCACGCTCGACGCGCCGGACGAGGGCGAAATCCACTTCGAAGACCGGCGGATCGACAATCTTGCAAGCCCCCAGCGCGACGTCTTGCGGAACAAGCGTTTCGGCATGATCTTCCAGTTCTATCACCTGCTGCCCGAGTTCAACGTGCTGGAGAACGTCCTGGCACCGCTGATGATCGCCCAGAGCGTGCCGGGCTATCTCTTCCGGCGGCGGCGATATCGGCGGCGTGCCGCGGAGATTCTCAAGATCCTCGGACTGGACCACCGGCTGAAGCACAGGCCCCGGGAGCTCTCGGGCGGCGAAATGCAGCGGACGGCCATTGCCCGGGCCCTGGTCACCCGGCCCGATTTGCTGTTGGCCGACGAACCGACGGGAAATCTCGATTATGAGACGGGCCGGGAAATCCTCGAAGTGCTGTGCCGCTTGAACCGACAACAAAACCTGACTATAGTCATGGTGACGCACGACCAGGGCATCGCCCAGCAGGCCGATAGGGTGGTGCGGCTGGTTGACGGGCGAGTGCAGAGCGCTTAGCAATGCCAATTTCAGTTTAGCGGGCGGGCTTGCCCGCCGTTGGCCATCAGGGACCACCGGGCCATGGCAACGGCGGGCAAGCCCGCCCGCTAAACAGACCCTCAAGGAATTCCAGCCGAACGAATACGCTATGTCCTCAAAGGTCTACCTCAACGGAAAGCTCTTGGATCGGGAAGACGCGAAGATCAGTGTCTTCGACCATGGGTTGCTCTACGGAGACGGTGTGTTCGAGGGAATTCGCAGCTACGGCGGCCGCGTGTTCCGGCTCGCCGAACATCTCGACCGGCTCTGGGAATCGGCCAGGGCCATCTGCCTGCAAATTCCCCTTTCCAAGGAAGAAATGGCCCGGGCGGTCGAAGAGACGCTTTCGGCCAACGGGATCGAGGACGGTTATATCCGGCTGGTGGTCACCCGGGGCATGGGCACGTTGGGACTCGATCCCCACAAGTGCAGCGATCCGCAAGTGATCATCATCGCGGACAGCATCTCACTCTATCCCGATGAACTCTATGAAAACGGCTTGGAGATCATCACCGTCAGCACCGTGCGCAACCATCCGGCGGCACTGAACCCGCGGATCAAATCGCTCAACTATCTGAACAACATCCTGGCGAAGATCGAGGGACTCCAGGCCGGCTGCATCGAAGCCCTGATGCTCAACCACAAGGGCGAGGTGGCCGAGTGCACCGGGGACAATCTCTTTCTGGTCCGCGGCGGCCGGCTGCTCACGCCGCCCAATGAGGCCGGTATCCTCGAGGGAATCACCCGGGAGGTGGTCATCGGCTTGGCGCGAGAGTCGGGCATCGAGGTCCGGGAAGTGCCCCTTACGAAGCACGACGTGTACATTGCCGACGAATGCTTCCTGACCGGGACCGCCGCCGAGGTCGTGCCCGTGGTGAAGGTCGACAGCCGCACGATCGGCGACGGCCGGCCGGGCCCCATCACCCGCAATCTCATGGTCCTGTTCAAGAAGCTGACCGAACGCTGAGCCGGCGCTTTCTCTTGTCTGGAGTCTATCGATGGCCGGGCCGCCGGCGGTCGGGACTTCCGTTGATCGGACCGGTTGTACGGGCCGGACTGATTGCGCGGCGCCGGCGCGCCAGCCAAGGGCGTTACCCCTTCGTGCATGACACGACATGAGTCCGCCAGTGGGCTATGCTTCACTGTAGATACGGATGCCCATCGATCCCCTGTTTTCTCCTCAATGGTCGATGCCTGGATAGGACTTATGCCGGGCCGAGCGGTGGCAGTTGACACTGCGGCCGCACGATGTCTTCCCCACAGGTTCATGAAGTCGCAATCCTTTGTTCTCTTCTGATGGTGGAGTAGTGCCATGATTGACGTTCAGACTCGCTTGTCTCATCACCGTGGTTCCGAGAAGACGCGTCGACAGAGACGGAATCGCGAGGGTGTTATACTGGTGCTGGCAGCCGTGCTGACCGTGGTCATGCTGGCCCTGCTGGCGTTTTCGATCGACATTGGCTACATGATGAGCGTGCAGGGTGAGATGGATCGGGCCGTGGATGCCGCGGCGCTGGCCGGTGCCGGCAGCCTCGTCGACGGGGTCGACGCGGCGAATCTTGCCGCGGTCGATGTTCTGTTGCGCAATCCGGTCGGCTCGCAAATCCTGTTGGACGACCAAGACCGTGAAACCAAACTGCAGGCATGGCTTGCCCAACATGAAGAAGAATTCGAAACCGAGACGGGACACTGGGACCCGGAAACCAAAATGTTCTCCCAGACCGACCATTTGCCTTCGGCCATTAAAGTCTATGCCGCGTACGAGCACCCGAACCTGTTCTTCGCTCGGATATTCGGCATCGACACGTTTGAGGTCAAGGCGGAAGCCATCGCTCGATACCAGCCTCGGGACATCGTGCTGGTGCTCGACTTCTCGGGCTCGATGAGTGTCGACTGTCAGCTGCGGAAAATCGTCGAGGACCCGGACGGGGAGACCCGGCGCGCCGAGATCGAAGCCAACTTGTTGGAGAGCTACCAAAACATGGGCTCTCCCGAGTACGGCGACATGCAATTTGAGCCGGTCTACATCTCTTCCAACGACAACCAGCAGATCAAGGAGCAGCTTGGGCTCGTGACCTCGTCAGGAGGAGGTGGCGGCGGCTGGGGTGGCGGCGGCTGGGGTGGCGGCGGCTGGGGTGGCGGCG
>CAZWWC010000084.1:0-10080 GCA_964637625.1 uncultured Planctomycetaceae bacterium | reverse complement strand
TGGCGGCGGCTGGGGTGGCGGCGGCTGGGGTGGCGGCGGCTGGGGTGGCGGCGGCTGGGGTGGCGGCGGCGGCGGAGGTGGCGGAGGTGGCGGAGGTGGCGGAGGATCCACCGAAGTCCCGTATCCCTACCCGTCAGGCAGTTGGGATGACTATATCGACTACGTCAAGAGTTCTTATGGCTTTCCTGCAAGAGCTGGGTACTACAAGAAGTACGGCTACCTGACCTTGGTCAATTACTGGCTGGAGAAACAGCCCAGTGCCCAACAGACACCCGATTTGTGGAAAACGGTCGCCCAGCCGGTCACAGCCGTCAAGGACGCCGTGCACGTGTTCAGGCAGTATGTCCAAGAGGTCGATTGCGACGACAAAGTGGCGTTGGTCGTCTACAACTCGCCCTCGCAGGACGCCCTGGTCGAACACTCCCTGACCACAGATTTCGAGACCGTTGAGGACATCGTTGAGCACCGCCAGGCAGCACACTACGACATGTGGACCAACATCGGCGCCGGGATTCACAAGGGATATCAGGAACTTGACAGCAATGCGAGGACCGGGGCCAAGAAAATGATCGTTCTGATGACCGATGGGCAAGCCACCAAGCCGGGAAGCAGCGCGTATGCAAGACAATATGCCCTCGACCAGGCGGCGCTTGCGGCGGAGCGCAAGTATCCGATCATTACGATCAGTCTCGGCAACGACGCCGACGAACAACTCATGGCACAGATCGCCGAGATCACCGGCGGGATGCATTTCAACATTCCGGGCGGAGATAGCGTCGCCGACTACGAAGATGAACTGCTGGAAGTCTTCCGGAAGATCGCCGACGACCGGCCGCTCTTGCTCGTGCGATAGAACACCCGTTGCAAGACGGAAAACAGCTTTGGTGTTTGTTGCCAAAGCATGAAAACGACGAAGCGAGGCCTCCGTTTCCCGGCGGTCTCGCTTGTTTATTGCGCCGGCTATCATTTCTCCCGGGCGGACGCTTGATGGTGTTTTCTGGAGCACCGGTCCAACAGCAGCACGAAGACCATCGCTGCGGCGGCCAATCCGACGATCAACATCACCTGGCCGTCCAGCCGGTCCGGCAAAACGTTGGTATACTGGCTGTGCTTGAAGTCGATCACCTCGCCCGGCGGGATGTCCTTCAGCGGCCAGAGCCGCCGCAGCGAACCGACCATGAACCCGCAGAGTATGGCCATCGTCTGGGTGTGATAGTGCCCCAACAGCCAGCGTAGGATCTTGCTGAACGACAGCAGGCCTACCACGCAGCCGGCGGCAAACACACCCAATGTCAGGACGTGCTGGAGGGTTGCTTCGCCGTGGACCAGCCTTGCGATAACGCCCGTCATATGGTCGTACTTGCCCATGATCAACAGGATAAAGGCGCCGCTGATACCCGGCAGAATCATTGCGCAGATGGCAACCATGCCGCAGAGGAAGAGATAACCATCGCCTTCCCAACCGGCCGTTTTCGGTCGGGCCACCAGCCAGAAGGCAAAGGTCGCGCCGGCGAGGGCCAGTAGAGCGGCGGCCACGTTCCAACGCTCCACCATACGGCCGACCAACAGACTGGAGGCGAGGATCAGGCCGAAGAAGACAGCCAACGTCTGCTGTGGGTGGTACTGGATCAGGTAGTTCATCAGCGTGGCCAGCCCACCGATCCCCAACAAGATTCCGCAACCCAACGTCAGCAGAAAGCGCAGATCGACGTGCGCAGCCGCCTCGGAGAACCGCCCTCGTCGCAGATGCCCCAGCAGTTGCGTGTCGACGTGGCTGATGGCCCTGACCAATCGCTCGTAGATGCCCAAGATCAGTGCCATCGTGCCGCCGGAGACGCCGGGGATGATGTCGGCGCCTCCCATCAGCAGTCCACGAAGAACCTGGGCCAGATCAGTGGTGCGGAGAAAAGACATGGGATCCGTGAAGATCTCGGTTCGCAATCGGAACAAGGTCGTAAGACGTGAGCCTTGTTGTAGAGGATTCGTAGTCGTAAGATAGAGCATTGCCCACCGAAAACTTCTCTGTCGAAGCGTTGGCATTCTAGTCTGCATGGGAAGACGGGGAAAGTGCGCTGGTGTTGTTTGGCGTGGCTGTCTTGAAGAAGTCACGCGGTCGTGGCGTGACGGAGAGGGAATTGTTCCCACTGGTCCCCCCAAACAGCCTAAACATAGACAGGGAAAGCCTTAGCTTTCCTGGTGTTGGTGTGGCAGATGTCTCCATTCTCACGAATTTGCCGCGTTCCGAGCTTGACGAGCGAGATGATGATCGATAAAATCTTGTGGTCTTACTGGGCCGTTTTCTCACCCAAAAGAACGGCTCTGCACGAGGTAGTAACGGGGTCCTTACGAGAAGGAGCCAACGGTCCAGATGTTGGTCCACCGGTCGACGGTGGGTGTGGTTGTCCAAGCACCGGCGAAGTTGAACTTGTTCTTCGAGGTGCTGGGCAAGCGCCGTGATGGATACCATGAAATTGAGACACTCATGGTGCCCATCGGCTTGTTTGATACATTGAGTTTTGAGGACGATTCGAGCGGGCAGATTGTGTTGGAGTGCCGGGGCGCTTGCCGGCGAAGCGCGGCGCTAGACAACGTTGCGAGTCCCAAGGCAAGCCCGGATACGTTGCCGGTCGACGACCGGAATCTTGTGGTTCGGGCCGTCGATCTGTTGCGCCGTCAGGCGGCAGTGCGGCGAGGCGCACGATTGCGGTTGGCGAAACGGATTCCCATCGCGGCAGGACTCGGAGGAGGCTCGAGTGACGCGGCAGCCGCCTTGGTTGCGGCCAATGAAGGCTGGCGACTTGGCCGCCCGCGCTCGGAATTGATCAAGTTAGCTGCTGAACTGGGAAGCGACGTTCCGTTCTTTTTCAGTGACGGCCCGGCCGTATGCCGGGGACGCGGAGAACGGGTGAAGCCGATTGCAGGCGTGGGCAGTATGACTTTTGTCGTCGTTCAACCGCCTGAAGGACTTGCAACTGCGGACGTGTACCAACGCTGCGTGGCGGCATCCAAGCCCAGGCACGTCGATCCAATCTTGCAGGCTCTCCGGCGGCGTGATTCGGCCAAGGTGGGCCGGTTGCTGTTCAACCGACTTCAACCGGCCGCACGGAGTCTGTCCGTTTGGGTCCGTAAGCTCGAGGATGCACTGAGCCGAGAAGACTGCTTGGGGTATTTGATGAGCGGGAGTGGTACCTGTTACTTTGCGCTTTGTCGCCATATGCGTCACGCGCGTCGCATGGCCCGACGCTTACAGGCAGCCGGTATCGGTACGGCCTATGCAGTTCGAGATAGCCGATAAATCGGCCGATGTTTAAGGAGGGACCGCCGTGGAAATCACTGAGGTGCGCATCAAGCTCATGGACGAACCGGGGGAACGTCTCAAGGCGTTCTGCTCGATCACGTTCAACGATGCCTTTGTTGTCCGCGATCTGAAGATCATCGAGGGGTCCAGTGGCCCTTTCGTGGCCATGCCTAGCCGCAAATTGACCTCTCACTGCCCTCACTGCGGGTGCAAGAATCACCTGCGCGCCGCGTTCTGCAATCAGTGCGGCAAGCGGTTGCGCGAAGTGATTACAGCCAAGGACGAAGATGGACGCGCGAAGCTCTACGCGGATATCGCGCATCCGATCAACTCGGCCTGTCGCGAAATGATCCAGAACAAGGTCATCGAGGCCTTCGAAGAAGAAATGGCCTCTGCCAGGCAGCCGGGCTACATCTCGCGCTACGACGATTTCGGCGACGAGGAGGCCGCGGCCCGAAGCGCCGTCGAGACCACCCAAATTCAACAGGCCGAAAAACCCCGGGGTCCGCATACGCCTCCCGCCCGGCGCCCGGCCCCGTCCGACGACGCCGCCGGCGGCAGCTTCGGCGAAGGCGTCTTCGAGTAAAGGGCCCACGGGTGCCATCAGCGCCGAAGGGCGGCGAAGGCCGCCGTGGCGTCCGTTTCTTAGGGGTGCCACTGGCATCTTGCCAGTGCCGTCGCTTAGCGCCCTGACGGATCGTTCTGGGCAACAAACCGAGCCGCGACCGTAAGGGAGCGGTCTAATCGCATCGGTATTCTAGGGCCATGCCGCCTGATTGACACTGGCGTCCCACGGGTGGCCCGGGTTCTCGCAGGGTGGGACGAAGCCAAAGGCGAAGTCCCAAACCCGGGTGTCCGAACCGCACAAGAGGTGCTGGAAAACGGACGCTTTCTGCCAGAGCCTCTTGCCGCTTGCGCGGCAGGGGGTTCAAGAACCTGTACTACCTAGTTTTGGACGGACCGTCGACTATCGCAATATCGCTTGCTTGCGGGCTTCGCCCTTCTTCTCCGGAAGCGTCGTCCGGATCATAACGATCGCCTCTTGTAACTTTCCCGGGCCAGCGGCCTGCTTCAAGCCTCGCAAAACCACGGTCTGGCCCAGCCGTATTTCGAAACAGGATCCTATTTCTTGCGTGGTTACGTGCGGAATCTCGATGTCGACCAACTCGCCGGACACCGGATGCTTGACCGTCTTTGTTTCCGCGTCGTGCAGTTCATTCGCCTGCAAGAAGACCTCTACTCGCACCTTATCGTCTTTGAGCAAGAGCGGTTTCACACGGCAGGTTGTCCCATAGCGGATCAAAGTAACCTCCGGCTTGTTGTCTGCAAAGCCGGTGACGAATGCTTTCAATCCTCCCTTCTGCACAAACGCCTCTTGGCCATTGGGCGTCCTCATCCTCGGCGCCATCAGAACACGACCGAGACCCTGTTTCTTAATGCGTTCGCGTATCGTCTCGGCTTGCTTCTGGTCGAGCACGCTGTAATATATCGTCTCGGCCTGCTTAGGGTTGAGCACGCTGCCTTGGAGGGGAAAGGCCTGCTTGGCCTCTTCGGAGGCGACGCACAACCAGTGGACCTCGATCTGCACCTGTTTGAAGCCGTGCTTGCGCATGCTTGCCAGCACCATCTTCTTCACGTCTATCGGTATCGGCGAGACTGACGGCGCCACTGGCGTGCCCGCCGAAGCAGCCGGCTGTTTTGTCCAGCTCTCTAGCAGCGGCGGCGCAGGACGAGGCTGTGGGGCTTCAACCACCGGGTCGGACGCCGGCGACTCTTCCTCAGCCGCGACCCAGGCCGCGCCGGGCAACACCGTGCCGGCAGCTAAAACCATCACCAACCAACACCACCAGGGACTTCGCTTGCGACTTCCTTGTCCAAGTCTCATGATTCGCTCCATGCGTTTCGAGGTGACCTCCACCGGGCGAACGCCCGGGAAGGCCGGAACCGGGGTTAACAAGTGTTTTCGTTCGAGCACGCCCAGCAGACAACGTGCATAGTCGGCCGGACGCAGATTCAACTCGGCCACGACCGCCTCGTCGCAGCATCGCTCGGCCTCGCGCGAGATCAGCCGGCCGGCCCAGCGAACCAGTGGATGAAACCACCAAACCGTCTGGGCCAGCATCCGCAACAGGCCGACCCACGTGTCGCCGCGCCGCAGGTGGACCAGCTCATGGGCCACGATCGGCGCGAGTTCCGCCTCCGGCCGGCCGCGGACCAGGACCTCGGGCAGAACGATCACGGGCCGCAGCAGCCCCATCACCGCCGGCCCGACACGGCTGGCAGTGATCCGCAATCGCACCGAACGTTTGATGCCCAGCCGCCGGGCAAGACTGGCGACCAACGCGTCGCACGCTCGATTGCCCGAGGAGGCGGCTCGCCGGACAAGTCGGAGGAAACGCAGCCACCGCACGACGGCGCCGACCACGACCAGCCCGACGCCCAGTGCCCAGACGGCCGCAAGGCCCAAAACGGCCGAAGCCGTCCAATTCCATTTCCGGCCGGGCGTTTCCACCGACTCGTCGGTCCGCAAGAACGTGTGTGACGATTCCAGTTCGTTTGGCAAACCGGTAGCGACCCCTACGCTCAACCGCAGCGGCGCAACGGTCGGCGCGACCGCTTCGACCGGGGCCCGGCCGGCCAGCCAGGCCTCGGCCCGGCTGAACACGCTCGCCGGGCTGGCACACCAGGGCGGAGTGATGCACTTGAGGAGCACAACCAGCCACAGAACGTGGGCCAGATGGGGCCGGTTCCGTGCGACCAACCGCACCAACATCGCCACGGCAACGACCAGCACGGTCACCTGCCACAGTTGCGACCACGCGACTGCAACCCAATTATTTTCTAGAGGATTCATGGCCTTCCTCCTCAAGTTGGTCGAGCAACGCTCGCAGTTGGGCAACCTCCGCCTCGCTCATTCCCCCTTCTTCGATCAGATGCTGCACCAGCGGCAGCGACTGGCCGTCGAAGAGCCGCTGGACCAACTCGTCGACCGTCTCGCGAATCACCGTCTCGGGCCGGACCCGGGCCGTGTAGACCAGGGTGCGTCCCTGAAGTTTCGCCCGGGCATAGCCTTTGGCCTCCAGCCGGCGCAGATAAGTTTGGACGGTCGAGAAATTGATCTTCCGCCGACGCGGCAGGGCGTCGTGGATCTCGCGCACGGTCGCCTCGCCCAGTTCCCAGAGCAGCCGGGCAATCTCCATTTCGGCTTTGGACAGTGCGGGCCGACGTCCCATGTGGGGGTTCCTTTGCTAGAATGACAAATGTAATTGGGCGGGATTGTAACGACATTTGTCATTGGGTCAAGAGCAGTTTCATGGAGAAATCCAACCGTGTGCCACTGCTGGCTTGTCCAGCAGTGCCACCCAATTGGCACCGTCACGCGAAATACCCCACCGCGTTCTCGAACACTTTCAGGCCGTCGCCCGTTTGGGTCGTCTCGGGCCGGGTCCAGCGGGGGTGTTGCGTTCGGGTGATGTGGCGCTCGGGATGCGGCATCAGGCCCAGCACGCGGCCCGATGCGTCGCACACGCCCGCCACGTTGGCCTGCGAGCCGTTTGGGTTGTCGGGAAACGGGATTGCAGAAAAGGGGTCAGGTACCTTTTGTGCGAAGCACCCTTCGGGCCGTGGCCGGCAAAAGGTACCTGACCCCTTTTCTGCAGGCAGATAACGCAGCACGAGTTGCCCGGCCGCGTCGAGCCGCTTGAGCGTCTGTTCATCTCGGGCGACGAACTTGCCCTCGGCGTGGGCCACCGGCAGGTACATTTCGTCGATGTCTTTGAGGAAGACACACTTCTCGCTCGCCCTGCCGAGCCGGACCCAACGATCCTCGAACCGGCCCGAGTTGTTCCAGGTGAGCGTGGCCGGCGAAGAAAAAGGGGTCAGGTACCTTTTGTGCGAAGCACCCTTCGGGCCGTGGCCGGCAAAAGGTACCTGACCCCTTTTTCCCTCCAGCAGCACGCGCGAGCGGAGCAAAACCTGAAACCCGTTGCAGATGCCCAGGATCAGCTTGCCGGCGTCCTTGAATCGGGCCATCTGCTCTCCGAGGTGGAACTCGATCTGGTTGGCCAGTATCCGGCCGGCCGCCACGTCGTCGCCGTAGCTGAACCCGCCGGGAATGCAGAGAATCTGAAACCGCTCGAACAGGCCCGGCTCTTCCAACACACGATTGATGTGCACGCGCTGGGCCTCGGCGCCCGCCGCCGCGAAGGCAAAGGCGGTCTCCACGTCGCAGTTCGTGCCGGGCGCACGTAGGATTAGTACGTTGGGCTGGGCCATGTTAGAAGTCAGAAGTCCGAAGTTAGAAGTAAGAAATTAAGTTTACCATGCCAGGGGCTTGCGCCACGCTTCCTTCAATTCGTCAATATCGGCTTCGATCACGACGGTCGAGTCGTCGTCTATTCGCAGCATGCGCCCGTCGACCACCTCACCGATTGCCACGCAGGGCACTTCGATCAACATTGCTTCAAAAGCATCCGCGTCCTCGGGCCGCACTTCGCACAAGAACCGCGTGTTCGACTCGCTAAACAACAGCACGGCCGTCTCCGTTGCGTCGTCACAGCAGGGGACCTTGGCAAGCGAAATCGTCGCTCCGCAGCCGCCGGCGAAGGCCATCTCGGCAACGGCCACGGCCAGCCCGCCCTCGCTCAGATCGTGGCACGCGCGGATCAGGCCCACGTCGATGGCCCGATGCAGCGCGGCGAACGTCCGCCGGGCCACCGGCACGTCGACCGTCGGCACGTGCCCCCCGTCGAGCCCTTCGACCCGGACGAATTGCGATCCACCCAATTCGCTTCGGGTGAGTCCAACGATGTACAGCAGACTGCCCGGCGTCTTCAGGTCCATGGTCACACACCGTGCCGCATCGTCGACCTGGCCGATCGCGCTGATCAACAGCGACGGCGGGATGGCAATCGGCTCCTCTGCGCCCTCGGGCCGGAATTCATTGTTGAGGCTGTCCTTGCCGCTGATGAATGGGGTGCCCAGCCCCGTCGACACGTCGTGGCACGCCCGGGCGGCGCGCACCAACGAGCCGAGCGTCTCGGCCCGGTCGGTGTTGCCCCAGCAGAAGTTGTCCAGGATGGCAATCCGCTCCGGATCGGC
This sequence comes from uncultured Planctomycetaceae bacterium, assembly GCA_964637625.1. GTDB lineage: Bacteria > Planctomycetota > Planctomycetia > Pirellulales > Thermoguttaceae > UBA11386. The sequence continues at coordinate 1,682 of CAZWWC010000084.1, read as the reverse complement.
ACCGACGGCTACGGCGTTGCGCACTGCCTCGTCGATCGCGCTGGCGGCCATGTGGTAGGTGTCCAGATCGCCGTAGCAGGGGTTCATGCCGCAGGCGATGACCACCGCCCGAGGGCTATCCAGCACGGGCCGCAGCACGGCGGCGTCGCTCGGCCCGTCGCCCGCGGCGCCGACCAACGGCTTGACGACGCTTCCGCCTTGCACCTCGTGGTCGTATTGGCGGATGATCCAGTGCTTGCTGGCCACGTTGAGCGAGCCGAGAATCACTCGAAGCGACCGCGCGTAGCCCTCGGCGTCCTTGGCCGGCAGAGCAAGCGGTCGGGCGGGGGCCGGCGCGTAGACGGCCTCACGCACGACCGGCGGACGGCCGCCGTGCAGAAAATCCATCGACAGGTCGGCCACCTGCTGGTCGTTGTATGTCAGCCGCAGGCGTCCGGTCGGCACGAACCGGCCGATCACCGTGGCTTCGACGCCTTCGGAGGCGCAGAGCGCGGAGAGTTCGTCCCATTTTGCCTCGGGCACGGCCACGACCATCCGTTCCTGGGCCTCGGAGATCCAGATTTCGGTGTAGGAGAGTCCTTCGTATTTCAGCGGCACGCATTCGAGCGATACCTCGGCGCCGATCCGCTGGCCCATCTCGCCCACGGCGCTGGAAAACCCGCCGGCGCCGCAGTCGGTCACGGCGTTGTAGAGTTCTCTGTCACGGGCTTCCAATAAGACGTCCAGGAGCATTTTTTCGGTAATGGCGTTGCCGATCTGCACCGCGCCGCCCGAGAGCGTGTCACTCTCGTGCGTCAGCTCGGCCGAGCTGAACGTAGCGCCGTGGATGCCGTCGCGCCCGGTCCGTCCACCGAGGGCAACCACCAGGTCGCCCGGCTGGGGGTTTTTGAACGACTTGTCGCGGGGAATGAGCCCGACGTTGCCGCAGTAGACCAACGGGTTGCCGAGGTAGCGAGGATCGAAGTAAACCGCGCCGTTGACCGTGGGGATGCCCATCCGGTTGCCGTAATCGCGCACGCCGTAGACCACGCCCTTCATCACGCGTCGCGGATGGAGCACACCCTGGGGAATCGCCTCGGCCGGGGTGTCCGGCGGCGCGAAGCAGAAGACGTCGGTGTTGCAGATCGGCTTGGCGCCCAGGCCGGTGCCCATCGGGTCGCGGATCACGCCGCCGATGCCCGTGTTGGCGCCGCCGTAGGGCTCCAGCGCCGAAGGATGGTTGTGGGTCTCGACCTTGAAGACGACGTTGTAGCGGTCGTCGAAGCGGATCACGCCCGCGTTGTCCTCGAAGACACTCACGCACCAGTCGTACTGGCCCGCCGCACGCCGGATCTGCTGCGTGGCCTCGAAGATGGTCTCCTTGAGCATGTTCTCGTAGGAGGTCTCACCGGTTTCATCGCGATAGTGAATCCGCCCGGCCAAGGTTTTGTGGCTGCAGTGCTCACTCCAGGTTTGGGCGAGCGTTTCGAGTTCGATGTCGGTCGGGTCGCGCCGGAGCTCGCGAAAATGGGCCTGGATCGTCCGCATTTCCGTCACCGACAGAAAGAGTTGGCCTTCGAGGCTCAGCCGGGAGAGGCCATCGTCGTCCAACTGGCCCATCGGCACGGTGACCAGCTCGAAACGGTAGGGCGAGCCGACCTCCAGATGCTCGAACGCAAGCGGCCCGACGACGACCTGCTCGA
>CAZWWC010000083.1:0-13114 GCA_964637625.1 uncultured Planctomycetaceae bacterium | reverse complement strand
GGGATCGCCGGATCCTGGATTCTTGGGATCTATCTGGTTCTTTCACTGGTCTGTTTCCTCTCGGGCACAGCGTACTATCTGCGGCGCGTGGAACCTTGACATTGGGCGTAACAGGCAGACTGCCAGACCATTTCTCACCATCGCGACACTCCCAAGTGTCCGATGTCTGAACGCCGCCGATCCGCCCACCACCAGCGGACGGCGGCTTCTCTTTGTAGGGTGGGGCGGGAACCGCCCCACCAATACTCTCCGACCGGTCACCAAAATGTTCATCATCGCCTTGGTGGGGCGAGCAACAGCTCGCCCCACCCTACTTCTTCTTCGTGTCCTTCGCGCACTTCGCCGGGTGCCACTGCTGGCTTGTCCAGCAGTGTTCGTTCGATGGCCATTCCGCACTGCTTCTGCGAAGCAGTGGCACACTGAGTTACCGACCACACTCAGGGTCGATCGTCCGGTCACGCGGTATAATTGGGCAAAGACCGATGATGCCCGAGCCGCCCAAACCCGACCCAGAAGAACATGTCCTGTTGGACGTGCTGGGGATGCACTGCGCGGCCTGTGCGGGCCGAGTGGAAAAGGCACTGGCCGGCGTGCCCGGCGTGTCGGCGGCGCATGTCAATCTTGTGACCGCTCAGGCAAGTGTCCAGGCCGATCCGAGCCAGGCCAATGCCGAGCAACTGGCCAACGCAATCCGTCGTGCCGGCTACGAGGCCAAGATCGCCGAACGGGCTGGGCCGTCGGTGGGCGGCCCGCCGGACCGACAGCAGGAGGAAATCACCCTTTGGCACCGGCGGCTCGTGGCCGCCGTCGTTCTCCTGATCCCGCTGCTTCTGGTTACCCACACTCCGTGGCTCTCCGGCCCGGTGCGGCTCTGGGCACAACTGCTGCTGGCCGTGCCGCTTCAAATCTACGTCGGCTGGCCCTATTTCGCCGGCGCGTGGCGGAGCTTGCGTCACGCGGCGGCCAACATGGACACGCTGATCGCCCTGGGCACGGGCACCGCGTTTGCCGCGGGCCTTGTCCAATTCCTTGCCGGAATCCTGCCTTCCCTGTCGGTCATGGCTTCCTCGGCCGCTCATGGGACGCCACCGTCCGGCGCCATGTATTTCGCCGACGCCGCGATGATCCTCACGTTCGTCACGTTGGGCAAATGGCTCGAATGCAAGGCAAAACGTCGCGCGTCCCGGGCAATCCGCCGCCTGCTGGATCTCCGCCCGGCGGTGGCCAGCGTGCTCCATGACGACGCAGTCGAAACGGTGCCGGTCGACGCCGTAACGGCCGGCCAGATGATCCTGATCCGGCCCGGCGAAAAAGTCCCGTTGGATGCCCAAGTCTCAAGCGGCGCCTCGGCCGTCGACCAGTCGTGGCTCACCGGCGAGTCGATGCCCGTCGAAAAGCACCCCGGCGACGAGATCCTGGCCGGCACGATCAATCTCGACGGAGCACTGAAGGCCCGAGTTGTGCGAGCCGCCGGCCAAACCACCTTGGCCCAGGTGATCGAGTTGGTCCGCCGTGCACAGGAGTCGAAGCCGCGTCTGGGACGGCTGGCCGATCGCGTGGTGGCGTGGTTCGTGCCCGGCGTCTTGTTGGTGGCCGCGATCGCCCTGTTGACCTGGGGCATCGTCGCCGGGGATTGGGCCACCGCGCTGCGCTGCTGCGTGGCCGTGCTGGTGGTTGCTTGTCCCTGCGCGTTGGGTCTGGCCACGCCCACCGCCGTGTTGGTCGCCGGCGGCCGAGGCGCCGAGCAAGGCATCCTGATCAAAGACGCCCAGGCGCTGGAGGTGGCCGCAACGGTGACAACGGTCGTGCTGGACAAGACGGGCACGCTGACCGAGGGTCGGCCTCGCGTGGCCAGCGTGTTGCCGGCCGAACATGTCTCGGAGGAAGAGTTGCTTACCACCGCGGCAGCCGTCCAACATCTGAGTGCCCATCCGCTGGCCCGTGCCGTCGTGGAAGAAGCACGACAACGAAATCTACCGACCCGGCACGCCGACGAGCTGGAAACGGTGCCCGGCAAAGGTGTCCGCGGGCGACTCCGCGGGCGGACGATTTGGGTGGGCGGGCCCGACGTGCTCGAGTCGGCCGGCGTCGATCTGCCCTCGGCAAGACAAGACGCCGCGCGGCTTCGACGACAGGGCGAAATGCCCCTGTTGGTCATTGCCGACGGCCGGCTGCTGGGATTACTCGGCCTGGCCGATCCGGTGGCCGCCGGTGCCGCCGAAGCGGTCGGGCAACTCTATCGGTTGGGCCTTCAGGTAGAACTCCTCTCGGGCGATCATCGCACGACCGCCCAGAGCATCGCCTCGCTGTTGGGCATCGAGCGGGTGACGGCCGAGGTGTTGCCCGACGAGAAGCACCAGATCGTCCGCCGGCTGCAACAGTCCGGCCAGATCGTGGCTATGGTCGGCGATGGCATCAACGACGCCCCGGCCCTGGCCGCCGCCGATTTGGGCATCGCGATCGGCTCCGGAGCCGACGTGGCCGTCGAAGCCGCCGAGGTCGTGCTCTGCGGCAACGACCTTCGCGCCGTGGGCCGGACCATTCTCCTGGGTCGGGCCGCCGTGCGTACGATCCGGCAGAACCTCTTCTGGGCCTTCCTCTACAATGTGATCCTCCTGCCGGTGGCCGCCGGGGCACTGATCCCCCTGGCGGGACTCGCACTGCCACCCAGCGCCGCGGCCGCGGCCATGGCCGCAAGCAGCGTCTCGGTCGTCGGCAATAGCCTGCTGCTTCGGGCACGCGGAAGAGCAGATCGTTGAGGCAAATCCTGCGAGGGCGCCCGGGAATTGGGAGGGCGAACCTCCTGGTGAGCCGGATGTTCCGCGTCCTCCCGTCATTTAGCCGACCCCATTGTTGGCAGCTTAGGTAGTCTATTCCGGTCGTAGCCCCCACCAATCAAGGCCGCTGTCCCTCGGGGCCGATGCAATTCTAAGTTAAGGGTTGTCGACAACAGCTTCCCGGCAATGGGCCCGGTGCGGTCGGGGTACAACCCTCGAGAACCGCCACGTGGGTTCCCACCAGTTCCACAGCAATCCTCCGCACCGATAGACTCGCCATGTCCGAATGCTCCGCTGGTCTGTTGAGGTCTGTCCGCCGGATCACCCCATGTTTGTTGTTGGCCTGCTGCGTTGCGATCCTCGCGCCGTCGATGGTCCGCGGCTCCTCGCGGCGAATGACGCCGATCGTCAAAGCGGTCCGCGCGGCGGAACCTTCGATCGTCAACATCCGGGGTGAGAAGACGGTCAACGCCGAGAGCATCGCGGTGGCCGAAGGCGAAGCCGGGCGCCAGGTCAATGGCATGGGCACCGGCGTGGTGATCGACCCACGCGGCTACATCATTACCAACCATCACGTCATCGACGGGGTTCGCGAGATCCAAGTCACTCTGGCCGACGGCCGGCAATACGTCGCGCGACGAATTGCCCGGGATCCCGAGACCGACCTGGCCATCATCAAGATCGACGCGCCCAAAAAGTTGCCGGTGCTCCGGGTGGGACGATCGACCGATTTGATGACCGGTGAAACGGTGATCGCCGTCGGCAATGCCTACGGCTATGAGCACACGGTCACCCGAGGGATTATCAGCGCCTTGCATCGGGCCGTGCAAGTCAGCGACGCGCAGTTCTACTCCGACCTGATTCAGACGGATGCGAGCATCAACCCGGGCAATTCCGGCGGGCCGCTGCTGAACATCGATGGGGAGATGATCGGGATCAACGTGGCGGTTCGGGCGGGCGCGCAGGGAATCGGTTTTGCCATTCCCGTCGACAAGGCCCTGCAGGTGGTTTCCGAGCTGCTGAACGCCCGTAACGTCGGGGCGCTTCGGCACGGACTCGTGCTGAAGAAGAAGGCGACGGCCGAAGGCCGAGGGCTGGAGGTCGCGTCGGTCGAGAAGGACAGCCCGGCCGTCAAGGCCGGGATCAAGCCGGGAGACGTCCTGACGCGAATCGACGGCTTTGATCTGGCCGGCTCGATCGATTTCGAGCGATCGCTGCTGGAGCGGACGCCCGGCGACGAACTCCGCGTGGGTCTGCGGCGAGACCGCAAGAAGGTCAACGTCAACCTGGTGCTCGCCTCCGCCAGGAAGAAAGCGCCGGCCGACAGCCCCACGTGGGAGTTGCTCGGCATGGAGTTGGAGAAGATTCGCGTCGAAGAGTTCCGTCGCAAGTACAAGACGCGTTATCGCGGCGGGCTGGCGGTCGTGTCGGTCCGGCCGGACAGTCCGGCCGCGGCCCAAGGGATCCACGCCGGCGACGTGCTCGTGGGAATGCACGTCTGGGAGACCGTTTCGCTGGAAAACGTGACGTATATTCTCGAGAAGCGGCCCGACGTCACTTCCCGTGGCCCGGTGAAGTTCTACATCCTGCGGGGCAGCAACACGCTCTACGGCTTCTTCTCGTTGGCGTCGAAGAAGAAGAGCACCAGCCGATAGCTTCGCCCGAAGAACATTCCCGCACGTTCGGGTGACGGTGGCCGACAGCAGGCAAGCCCCGTTGCGGGGGGTGCCTTGATTGTGGCCCGGCAATGGGGCCGGCCCCGGGTCGCTTCGCCGGCAATGCTCCCCCTTTGACGGCCGGAGTAACAGGCATAAAATAGAGCTTCCGGCGCTTGATCGGCCGATCATAGATAGGAGTATACTTGTCTACCGCTTGGGCGGTCGGTCGAGCAGACGACGGGCGCATAGCTCAGTTGGTTTAGAGCGCGTCCCTGATAAGCGTAAAATGGGCCATTTGGAAAAACGCAGTTTTCCCCGGGAAATACGGCAAATTGTTGGTCCCAAAGCACTTCCAACGATTCTCTTCAATGCCGTATGAAGCCCCGTAAAGCCCCTCTTCGGTATTAAACGGGTGTCTTTGACACCCCTGTCCCATTTCTCATCTAACTGAATGCCGCTGCGTAGGGGATAGCTAGTCTCTTCTTCGGCTGCGCTCGTCCGGTGCAATCCACAACCGCGCAGAGTGCTGGGCGCTGTCACCACCTAATCTTCAGGGCCATTGCACGCAAATCGGACTACTTTCACAGAATGCCGCCACATCGCTTCAATTGAACCGCGTGAGCGGAACCTATCGTGATGTATGTTCGGCACTCCCTTTGTTTACGTCAGGATGAATTGTTGCGGCGCGGTGGTCCACACCAAACTCTGATATTGAGTGATTCACCCTAACGTGGCAGTTCGCAAACCAACTGGTGGTGGCTTGGTTGGCAGCCCACGCCCTGGGTTGCATGGGCCCCCTAAGAAGCGTAAGATCGCATTTGAATATGTATATGGGTTGCTTGCACCAGGAAGTCGTTGCATCAGGAGTTATGCCTTTACGTTCCAGTGAGACGCAGTCCCTTCAATTCGGAAGAAGAACGATGCGATCATTCGTTACAGCCACAATGATTGCCGAGCGTCTTTGCTCACCTCGCAGAGATGCTCAGGAACTTCTGCCACAACTGGTGGCAAAGCTAATCAAAAACAGTGTTCCTGAAAGTGCTATTCGTGACTTCCGCTTTCCGTACGGCGATCAAGTCTATTTGCATGGTCCAGATGGGATTCTTGTTGTTGACGAAGGTATTCAGTCGCAGCAGACACCGGACGGCATCTCTTTGTGGGAGATGACGACTGGTGATGATCCTCGCTCAAAAGCAAATAGCGACTTTTCAAAGGCAGAAGAGAAACTCGCTAACGCTTTTCCAGATCTTGAAACCGCTGTCACGCCTGACAAAGCGACTTTCGTATTCGTAACGTCCAAGCCGTGGGAAGCGGGCGATTGGGTCAAAGATAAGCGAAAAGGAAAAGACTGTACGTGGAAGTTGATCCGAGTTCTTGACGCGGTTGATTTGGAAAACTGGATTGAACAGTGTCCACGAGTGATGTTGTGGTTTGCCGGACAGTGTGGTCTTCCAGCAGAGGGACTCTACGACGCTGAACAGTATCTTCAAAAGATAGGAGTCGGCTTCGGAGTCTGCCCGCTGCCTCCTGAGCTTGTCATTGCCGGACGAGATGAGGCTGTTCAGAAGCTACGAGAACAGGTTCTTGAAAGTAATGCGAATTTCACGATTCGTGGCGAATCGGCAGAAGAGGCAGCGGTGTTTCTGGCGGCTGCTTCCCTCAAGCAAGCCGATGCTTATGCCAAGACAGCTCCCCTCGTCTTTGCCGATTTCCATGCCGATTTGAATCTGCTGGCTACGACCTCTGCCGACATGATTTTGGTTCCACTCGACACCGAAGCCTTGAACCGCGCGAGGATGGTCCCAGAGTGGAGACCGCGTCTGATTGTGCCGGATTCCGAAGCCACGGCAGCCCTCTCTGGAAACAAGGGGCAGTGCGTAACACTCGGCCGATGCAAACGTGCGGCCGTGGAGAGACACTTGGCGGAAGAAATGGAGCAACCGGAGCACCGAGCAAGGCTCATTGCGCGAGATACCAAAGGCTCATTGATCGCGCTACTGTGGTCAATTGGTTCAGGCCCTACAGGCGTTCCGCGCTGGGCCAGTCGAAAGGATGCGACAACGCACGCATCGCTGATTCTGGCTGGATCGTGGCTCGGAAGCAATGACGACGACACTAGGGTCATTGAGCGGCTGTCCAAGAAAGACTACCGCGATGTTGAGACACTCCTGCAATCTGCCCAACTTCCGGAGGGCCCTTGGATTCACCGTGACGTGGAATGGCGTTGTATTTCAAGAGATTTTGTCTGGCGGCAGTTGGTCGGGAGATTGACGGAGACAATGTTGAAAGACTTCCAAGAGATCACACAGGAGGTTTTGGGAGAACAAGACCCAACGCTTGAACTTCCACGCTCGGAACGCCATCTGTCGGACATTCTCGGCAAGAAGAGAAAGTATTCCCGGAATCTGCGTGCCGGATTAGTGGACTCATTGGCGCGTCTTGCCGTTGTCAGGTCGGACGGGCAATCGTGGGCCGACCGGATAGTGTGGCAACTTCTTGATCCCAACTCTCCCGATGTATTGACTCGATGGTTGTCTGTCGCGGACGTTTACTCCGAACTTGCGGAAGCAGCACCAAACGTCTTTCTCGAATGCCTCGATGAGCGAGTACGATCGGCAGAGGCCGGGCAGTTCTTCCAGAATGAAGATAGCGAGTACGACATGTTTGCTCCCACGAGCGCGCATGTGCATCTACTTTGGGCACTGGAACGGCTGGCTTGGCAACCCGAGTATTTTCCACGAGTTCTGTGCATTCTTGCGAAGCTGGCTGAAATTGAGCCGACCACCAAGTCAGGCAACAATCCGCAAGATAGCATCGTCAGAATTCTCCTGCCGTGGAATCCGCAACACGCCGAAACCATGGAGAATGCAGCCAAGACACTCAAGGCATTGTATGCAACATCGCCTGCCGTGACCTGGAATGTGGCCTTGGCGTTGCTGCCGTCTCCACATTGCGTACAGTTTCCAACATCAATGCCACACTATCGAGAGCATCCGGGAGAACGACGGGTTTCCGATAAGGACTATTGGGATTTCTGTCGGCTGCTCGTGGAAATGATGGTTGCGTGGGCTGATGACAATGCCAGCCGATGGGCGTCGCTTATTGAGAAATATCCGGACGTTTGGCAAGGATGGCCAGAACTGGGCCAGTCGATTACAGATGCCCTTGCATTGGTTGACACCAACAGGATGCCGGATGATGACAAAGCTATAATCCACACGGCGTTGAGAACCGTCATTGTTCGTCACTGCAAGCACCCTGAATCAGATTGGGCAATGCCCGCTTCAGTGCTCGCAGTCCTGGAAGATCAGGCGAAACGATTCGTGCCAAGCGATGCAGTTCTCAGACATCAGCAACTCTTCTCGTGGCATCCTGATGTGCTCAACGCGCCGATGAAGAAATATGGGGACGGCTGGGACGAGTGGATTCTGGATAAGCGGACAGAGGCCGTGAAGTCGGTCTACGATCAGGGGAAGTTGAAGGACATTCGCCGCCTAGCCGAAACGGTGCAGCTTCCCACGATTGTTGGCCACGGATTGGCGCAGATCCCTCTTGAAGAGCCTGAAGTGGCCGAACTACTTCAGTCGGGACTGGCGACGTCACCCGACAACATAGCTAATGATCGGTTCACACAGGCGGTTCAAGCCTACGCTCTCGACAAATTCCAGAAGGAAGGAGAGGAATGGCTGAACAACGTGCTAGCGCTCCAGAACGTGAACTGGACCGCAAACGCTTGTGCAAACCTGGCACTGGCGCTTCCGGCCTCGCCCTCGCTGTGGGAACGAGTACAGCACTGGGGCGAGGATGTGGATCGGCTGTATTGGAGCAACGTTGGCATTCGTGGCAATTTTCCTGAACACTGGCCACAGGTCCTGGAGAAGTTGCGAAATGTCCATCGGCAATGGTCATCGCTGCAGCTTATTGCGACGGTAGTTGACGAACGGCACGACCGAGAGAAGATACCAGAGCCATCGACAGAAGTGGTTAAGGAAGTTCTGGGCTGGGCGCTTAAGACCAGCGAAAACGCGGAAGAGCCACACAATTATGGGAATATGCTCAGTTATTACGTCGAGCACATGTTCCTGTTCTTGGATGCACAGAACGCAGAACCACAACGAATAGCCGAGCTGGAATGGGGATGGTTGCCAGTCCTTCAGCACACCCAGCGCGGCACAAAGGCTCTGGATAACCAGATCACATCATCTCCTGAACTCTTTGTCGATTTGCTGAAAGCAGTATTTCGCGGAGAAGGCGATCCACAAGAGAAAGAGACCTCAGAAAAGGAACGCAGATTGGCGGAACAGGGATACCATTTGCTCGAAGGTATTCAGACTGTGCCCGGCTATCGACAAATCGGTGATCGGGAAGAAACCGTGGATCAGCACGCTCTCCAGAAATGGGTTGAAGAAGTTCGCAAGCTGTCGCAGGAAGTTGGACGGCTTGGTGTGTGCGATAGCCAAATCGGGAGGATTCTGTCATACGCCCCATCTTCACCGGACGGATCATGGCCGTGTGTTGAAGTGCGCGATGTCATCGAACAAATCCAAAGTCAAGCGTTGGAGCGCGGCCTGTATATCGGCAAACACAAACAACGAGGCGCTGTGTGCCGAGGAAAGGGAGGATCGCAGGAGAGGGAACTAGCCGCCAAGTGCCACGAATTAGCCGAAGAGGTGAAGGCTCAATGGCCGCGCACGGGCGGTATCTTGAAGGATCTTGCCAAGAGCTATGAGGCCGAAGCGACGCACTGGGACGAGGAAGAGCAGAGACGCGAGTACGAATAGCCTGAACGACTTCCTGCCATTGCAGCATGAGATTTGCGCTCCCTGGCCCGGCATTTCTGTGTGCTTCCTCACGGGTGCGTGCAGCTTCTGCCCCTGGGTCCTTGACCGGGGCCAGAGTATCGGGTAGTGTTTCCTATTCTGACGCCAGTCGCTTGGCCCGTTTCCTGACCCCGGATGGGGGTGGGCAAGGTTGAATTGTCCGTGTGGAAGTGATGATAGCAGGCATCGTAACTGTCGTCGTAGCGGGTGTCAAACGGGCGTCGTAGCGGGCGTCGTAACGGGCGTCGAGGTGTCAAAACGGGTGTCACTTTACGACGCCTGCAATTATTCAGCTATTTCGAGAAGACGGAAGTCAATAAATAACAACGACTTACAATTCGGGCGCATAGCTCAGTTGGTTTAGAGCGCGTCCCTGATAAGGACGAGGTCCGAGGTTCGAATCCTCGTGCGCCCACTTCTCTTCAATCCCGCCGAATCCTGGGCTTAGGATACCTGCCGGCGCATGGGCAGCGTGGCCTGTTTTCCCCAAGAAATGCGGTAGCGGTGACTACCGGATTCCGGGGAAAAGAAGGCCAATGTCTAGGATCGACCGATTGTAGACCGGTGTGCCAGCCCCACGCATGCGCGCACCCGTTTCGAGAGTGGTGGGGACCCAATCGTGGCAGGCTGGTCGATTCCACCGCAACGCCCCCTAAGTCCGGTATCGTTGATTGTGCCGTGATGGAAGTGTTATTGACGTTTGCACGGCGAATGAACCGAGGCCGACCAACGGGAGGCCGGTAAATGGGCTAAATAGGTTGACTGGCCGGGTCATTCTCCAGGCAAACATCAATAAGATGGGCGAGATGTTTCGCGGCGTAGACGGTTGAGAATCTGAAACCAGGGGGGTGAGACCATGAAACGCTCAACGTTCCTTCTGTTCCTACTCTTCGCGGCTTTCGGTCTTCTGGGTCAACTCGAAACGGCTCGCGCGGCGATTAGTTGGACAGGCGATATCGACCCGTCCGACCCGACGACTTGGAGCATTGGCACTTATGGTTACGTCGGTAAGATCGCTTTCGGCAGCCTGACGGTCGACTCCAACAGCGATCTGATTTCGCGTTTCGGCTATATCGGCTACAACCCTGGCGTGACCGGCCAGGTAACGCTCATCGGCACCAACTCGACGTGGACCAACAGCGGTAACCTTTATATCAGCTTCCATGAAGTCCTTCAGCCACTTGTAGTAGACATTGGCACTGATCCCTTCCCGACGGCAAAGATCGGAGACCGCGTCATCGCCACGGATGCCTTCCATGACGATGCGGATCTTCTCCTCGGCGGAACACCGTCGCCGGGTGGCCTGGCGGACCTTGCGGATCAGCTGCTTGGCCGTTCCACGCTGAGTGTCCTTCGAGGACTGGGGTTTGGGTTTTGCATGGGGCATGGTAATACACTCCTTGGGTCTGGGGGGCCACTTCGATCGCCCGAGCTATGGCTACAGCCATAGCTCTAATCCTTGTCCCCTATCCCTTACCAAAGAGTTCCCCACTGTCCAAGAAGGGCTGACTTCCTACAACCGAGGGAATGGTTTCGCCAGGCTTCGAGTTCTTCATCGAGCAAGGCGACGGCGCGAAGCGCCGGGCAAGGACGGGTTGTCCACGTCAATGATGCAACAAAACGGCAACGTTGAAAAACCGGAAACAAGGGGAATTCGCCCTGGAAACCCGTTCGCCAGGGCAGTTCGTTTTTCCGCATCACCTCTACGCCGCTCTACCATGTGACCGGCGATGTGTACACCCGATTGATTGACATAGCCCCGTGTCAGGGTTAGAATCCAGAGTCAGGTCATATGGGCAAGAGACCCATATACGCGGCAGACCGAGGGACTTCACAGGCAGGGTGTCGATTGTCTCCAGGAGGTGTTCCTCGCTCCAATCCGTGATCGCGGAGGAGTGTCCACTGCTCGCAGACCGACCACCACGCGGAGAAGAACACGATGAAGCGTACCCACGTGACGGCGCTGGTTGGGACGATGTTCCTTGTCGCGGGATCAGTTTGTCTCGTGTCGTCGGCCGCGACTGGAGCCGAGAAACCCAACATCGTGCTGGTGATGGCCGACGACCAGGGTTGGGGCGACGTGGGCTACTACGGCCATCCGAAGCTCAAGACGCCCAACCTCGACGCACTGGCCGGCGAGGGGTTGCGGTTCGACCGGTTCTACGCGGCCGCGCCGGTCTGCTCGCCCACGCGGGGCAGCGTATTGACGGGACGCCACCCGAATCGGTTCGGCTGTTTCCAGTGGGGCTACACGCTGCGGCCCCAGGAAATCACGCTCGCCGAAGCACTAAAGTCGGCCGGCTACGTGACGGGCCATTTTGGCAAGTGGCACCTCGGCTCGGTCCGCAACGGAAGCCCGGTCAACCCGGGCGCGAGCGGCTTCGACCGCTGGCTTTCCGCGCCCAACTTCTTCGACAACAATCCGATCCTCAGCGACGAGGGCACGGCCGTGGCCTTCCAGGGCGAAAGCTCGATGATCACCGTCGACGCGGCGATCCAGTTTATCCGTCAGCAAGCCGCCAAGAGGCAGCCGTTTCTGGCGGTCGTCTGGTTCGGCTCGCCGCACCTTCCCCATCTGGCATTGCCGAAGGACCGCAACCTCTATGGCGACCAGCCAAAGCGACTGCAGAACTTCTACGGCGAGATCACGGCCATGGACCGGGCGGTCGGCAAGCTCCGTGATGAAATCGAAACCCTGGGGATACGGGACAACACGATCTTCTGGTATTGCAGCGACAACGGCGCCCTGCCGGGCATCGGCAGCGGCGGCGGCCGGCGAGGGCACAAAGACCAAGTCTACGAAGGTGGTTTGCTCGTGCCGGCAATCCTCGAGTGGCCCGCCAGAATCCCCAAACCACGAACGACCGACGTACCCTGTAGCACGAGCGACATCTATCCTACGATTTTGGATGTAGTCGGTGTTCATCCAGAGAACCAGCCGCCGTTGGACGGCGTGAGCCTCTTGCCGTTGATCGACGGCGCAATGACGCGGCGCGAGAAGCCGATCGGCTTCTGGCGTTATCCGGTCCGCGGCGTTCGCACGCCGACCTTCCAGTGGATGAGCGAGCTGTTGGCGGCTCAGAAGGCTGGTCGCGGGTTGGGCAAGCCCGAGCAGCTTTGTCTCGACGCGGGCAAGATTACGAAGCGATACCACCCCGACCTCATACCGGGGCGCGCGGCGTGGCTTGACGGCCAGTGGAAACTCCACCGGATCGCCGATGAGACGGGAAAACACGTCCGGTTCGAGCTTTACAATCTAGCCGACGATCCGCGCGAGCGGCACAACGTAATCGACCAGCATCGCGAGCGAGCGGAGAAGATGAAAGCGGAACTGGACGCCTGGCAACGTTCGATAATCAACAGCCTCAACGGGAAGGACTATCCATAACCGAGGTCACGGAAGCAATGCAACGAGGCCGATCAACGGGAGGCCGGTTTCCTGGCGAAAACGCTGCTACGCCGTTGCATTACTTTGCTGAACATCAAAAGGCGAAAAGAAACGCTGGAGAAGGCTTGGGGGCACGTGGTTCTTCTTCTCGCGCGTAGGCCAAGCGCACAGATACCCGCACGCAACCGTTTTCGCCGCTGCCTGGCCGACGAGTTCCAGAACACGTTGGCCTTCCTCGGCATCGAGTCCTCACACGCCTCCATCCGCCAGCCCGACGGCGGATAGCTCATCCAAAGACACGTCTGTCGGACCCTCGCGACGGTACGCCAGTCCTTCCCCGCTTGCCGAAAGTCTGCCGCGGGACTACCCATTTATCCTCTTCCGCCTTTCAACAATATGCGGGCAGTTCAGTTGCTCGTGTCCTTCCGGCAAGCGTGTAAAACCTGTGTGCGGCCGGCAGGACTGGGGCCC
>CAZWWC010000082.1:8584-13123 GCA_964637625.1 uncultured Planctomycetaceae bacterium | reverse complement strand
CGCACGGAACCCGGCGACGTTCGACTGCCCGCGCGAAACCGACACGATCGGCCGGTAAGACGGATGCCCTCTCGTCCGGCATGCAAGCGGCCGAGAGTCAAGTGGGCCGCAAGCTGACCAAGCAGGAGAAGAAGGCCCTGCGTCGGCGGCTGGAAAAAATGCGGCGCCAGCGCGAGCGGCGCAGTGCGTAGTAGGGTCCTCGGCTTCTTCTCTGTCGGCCGTCTGCCCGGCAGTTCCCTGGTCAGGCCAACTTTGCTGCGCTACTTGCGACCAGGTATGTGTTCGGTTACGCTGGAAGAAGTCGAATTCCGGCCACGGGAGACCGGTTCGGAGGAATCGAGCATGACATCCCGCACTCCCATCGTCCGGCAGATCGCGTGGATCTCCGTGGCGCCACAGCTCGCGTTGGTGGCGATCCTCATCGGTGCGGCATATCTTGCCGGGATTAAGTCTTTCGTTTTCGTGGGGGCCGTGGTCTACTTGCTCATCGCCATGACTCTCCGCCGGCTCATCGCACGAGACCATCGCGCCGGCGTATCGCTGGTTCGTCGTCAACAGTTCGCACAGGCACTGGAGCATTTCAATCGCAGCTACGAGTTCTTCAACCGGCACCGTTGGCTGGATGATTGGCGATTCATCACGATGTGCTCTTCGAGCCGGGTCAGCTATCGTGAGATGGGACTGCTGAATGCGGCCTATTGCTACGGCCAGATTGGTGACGGCAAGAAGTCGCAGGATTGTTATCGGCGGGTGGCACAGGAGTTTCCCGGCAGCCGCATGGCCGAGGAGGCGCTAAGGATGTTTGAGGCAGCGAAAGGGGCCGCCGAA
This sequence comes from uncultured Planctomycetaceae bacterium, assembly GCA_964637625.1. Lineage (GTDB taxonomy): Bacteria > Planctomycetota > Planctomycetia > Pirellulales > Thermoguttaceae > UBA11386. The sequence continues at coordinate 12,295 of CAZWWC010000082.1, read as the reverse complement.
CCAAACGCTGCGTCAGACGTCAGCTTCACGACACCTGCGGCAGATCGGTGAGTCACGGAGGAACCGTCACCGGTGAGTTGATTGTTGGACGGTCTCCCGCCCATTGCGTCGAGCAGACTCGACGGCTAACATAGGTCATCTGCCCGCTGCCTACTGCCTACTGCCTACTGATAATGATTCGGACTCGATTTGCCCCTTCCCCGACCGGTTACCTGCACATCGGCGGTGTTCGCACGGCCTTGTTCTGCTGGCTTTTTGCCCGACGAGGCGGCGGCAAGTTCATTCTGCGGATTGACGACACCGACCAGCAGCGTAACGTGCAGGAGGCGCTTGCGCCGATTCTCAATGGGCTCAAGTGGCTGGGAATTGATTGGGACGAAGGCCCCGAGGTCGGTGGTCCCCATGGGCCGTACTACCAATCGCAGCGGACAGAGCACTACGAGGCGGCTGTCGAGCAGTTGTTGCGCCGGGGACTGGCCTATCGCGATTATGCCACGCCCGAAGAGCTTCAGGCCGAACGGGAAGCGGCCCGGCGCCAGAAGCGAGACTTCGTCTACAGCCGCCGCTGGATGGCCGAGACCGCCGACGATCAGGCACGGTTTGAGGCTGAAGGCCGACAGCCGGTCGTCCGGCTGAAGATGCCTCGCGAGGGCAAATTGGTCATTGACGATCTTATTCGCGGCCGGGTCGAGTTCGACTGGGCCCGTGAGCAGGACCACGTGGTCCAACGTGCCGACGGTTCGTGTCTCTACCACCTGGCCAGCGTGGTCGACGACCACGCCATGGAAATCAGCCACGTGATCCGTGCCGAGGAACATCTGTCGAACACGCCGCGGCAGGTCTTCATTGCCCGGTCGCTCGGCTACGAGCCGCCCGAGTATGCCCACCTGCCGTTTGTCGCCGAGCCGGGGAGCAAGGTGAAGCTGAGCAAGCGCAAGTTGGACAAGTATTTGAAGCATCGTGATTTCGCCAAGCTGCTCGACCATGGTCGACGCATCGCCGAGCAGATCGGGCTGGAGACCACGCCTGAGGAATTCAACCCGGTCGTGGTCGATTTCTATCGCCAGGTCGGGTTCCTGAGCACGGCGCTGGTCAACTACCTGGCCTTGTTGGGCTGGTCGCTGGACGATCGGACCGAACACTTTCGGCCGTCGGAGCTGATCGAGCATTTTTCGCTCGATCGGGTCAACAGGGCGCCGGCCAGCTTTGATCCGGTCAAGCTACAGGCCTTTCAGGACCGTCACATGCAGCAAGTGCCGCTGGCCGAGAAGACGGTTATGGTGCTTCCCTATCTGCAGAAGGCGGGAGTCGTCCCGGCGCCGGCCGGGGCCGACGTCGAGGCCAAGGTTTCAGAGATTCTTGAGGCCGCCGGCGATCGGGTCAAGTTGGCCGGCGACATTCTCGACTACGCCGATTTCTTCACTCCCGACGGGGAGCTGTCCTACGACGAAAAGGCGGTCGAGAAGCGGCTCGGCAAGCCGGCCGGTGCGGTCGAGTTGCTCGGGCGATTCCGTGCTGAGCTGGCCCGCTGCGAGCCGTTCGACGCCCCGACGCTCCAGCAGCGATTGCACGAGTTCGTCCAGACCGAGGGGATCCAGATCGGCCAGATCATCCACGCCCTTCGCGTGGCCGTGACCGGCAAGGGCGTCGGGCTGGGTATGTTCGATACGCTGGCCATTCTCGGCCGGAGCGGCTGCCTGGGGCGGATCGATCGGGCGGTGGAGCTAGTGCGGAACAAGCCGTCGGGCTAGAATAGAACATGATCGAAGCCGTAGGGTGGGCATCGCCCACCACGGATCGTGTTGCGTCAATATCAGCAGTTGCGGTGGGCAGTGCCCACCCTACTTTCTCTCCGGTTGCGAGGAGCGGCGATTTGTTAGTCGGCCCGATCTTCAGTCGAGAGTTCACGATAGCCCCCCGTCGGCTACGGGTCTACGTTGCCCGGGCGGTCTACGTCGGGTCGCTGCTGGGGCTGTTGATCATTGCCTGGCTGATGCTCACCGGGACGCAGTGGGTCCGCGACGTGGGCGATCTGGCTCGGTTCGGGACCATCGTCTTTCAGATTCTGGCCCCGTTGCAGTTGGTCGTGGCCGTTTTCTTCTCGGCCGTGTTGGCGGCCAGCGCCGTGGCGCAAGAGAAAGACCGGCGGACGCTGATCCTGTTGCTGCTTACCAATTTGTCGAACAGCGAATTGGTGTTGGGCAAACTGCTGGCCAGTCTGCTGGGCGTGCTGGTGCTGTTGGCGGCGGCCGTTCCGCTGTTCATGGTTTCGATCCTGTTGGGCGGCGTGTCTTTCGCCCAGGTGGGACTGATGCTTGCCGTCACGTTGGCGAGCATCCTGGTTTGTGGGAGTCTGGGCTCCACCGTGGCGCTGTGGCGCGAGAAGGCCTTTCAGGCGCTGGCCGTGACGGTCATGGCAATCGTGCTCTGGATCGTTTTCTGGGAGGTTGTCGCCCGGGGCGTGTTTGGCGCGGCCTGGCTGGGTCTTTCGTGCGAGGCCTGGGCCGCCGGACTGAGTCCGTGGCGGGCGATCCTGGAGACCACCGTGCCGCTTGCCCAACCGGAACCGGCACTGGGTGCGCTGGGCTATCCGGTTTACGTCTACGTTCTGGCGGCGCTGGGTGGCGCCGTGCTTATCAATGGCATTGCGATCGCCTGGGTTCGGGTATGGAATCCCTCGCGCGAAACACAACCGCAAGAGCAAGAGGAATCAACACGGCACCAGGAAAGTATTTGGGGAGTCGAGCACGATTTGGCCGCCACAGTGCGAAAGGAGGGCGACGCAACGGTCGAGCAAGAGGTTGCCCGCTGGACGACCGAGCGTGCCAGGAAGCCGGCCCGGACGCGGCACGTCTGGGACAACCCCATCATCTGGCGTGAGATCCGCACCTGGGCCTATGGGCGCAAGGTGTTGCTGATTCGCCTCGTGTATCTCGTCCTGTTCGCCGTGGCGGCCGGTGGGCTGGGTTGGATGGTCGAGACGGGCCAGGCGATCGAGCGCGCCGGGGGGGCGCTGACCCTGGTGCCGCTGTTTCTGTTGAGTTTGTTCCTGGTCAACACCCAGGCGGTCACTTCGCTTACCAGCGAGCGTGACGGGCGAGCGATGGATCTGCTCTTGGTGTCCGATCTTACGCCGAAGGAGATCGTCTACGGGAAGCTCGGTGGGGTGTTCTACAACACCAAGGAAATGATGCTCCTGCCGATTTTGTTGTGCGGCTACCTTTGGTGGCGAGGCGTCATTGGGACCGAGAATCTGATGCTTCTTTCCGCCGGCTTGATCGTCCTCTTCGTGTTCGCGGCCATGTTGGGCATCCACGCCGGAATGCACTATGCCAACTCGCAGGGCGCCGTGGCCGTCAGTCTGGGCACCTTGTTCTTCCTTTTCGTGGGCGTGGCGACGTGTATGCGCATGATGATTGCTTTCAGCGGTTCGTTCGAGGCCCAGTTGCAGCCGTTTTTGGCGTTCACGATTGGCGGCGGTCTCGGGCTCTACGTGGCGCTGGGCGCGAGAAATCCCTCGACGGCGATCGGCACCGCGGCGTTTGTCTGTCCGTTTGCCACGTTCTACGCGATCACCAGTTTTCTGCTCGGTTACATGATGGCGGCGTTTCTGGTCACGATCATGGCCTATGGTTTTATGACGGCGGCGATGTTGGTGCCGGCGATCTACGAGTTCGACGTGGCCACCGGGAGGACCACCATCGAGGACTA
>CAZWWC010000082.1:0-8484 GCA_964637625.1 uncultured Planctomycetaceae bacterium | reverse complement strand
AAGGAGTTCCGCCTTTCCATGCTCGCCGCGTCTTGGCCTTGGCTGGCTGCCATGGGCGTGCTGATTCTCGCTTCGGCGTTTTTTTCGTCGAGTGAAGCGGCATGGTTCTATCTGCGCCGGGAAGACCGACGAAAAATGGCCCGGGGCAGCCGCGCCGCACGGATGGCCGTGGCACTGTTGGACGATCCCGACCGGTTGTTGACGGCCGTTCTCTTCTGGAATCTGGTCGTGAATCTGGCCTATTTCACGATCGCTTCGATCACCAGTTTGCAGTTCGAGCGCAAGACCCTGGCCGCTTCGTTTGCCGTCGGCGCGCTGTTGCTGCTGATCGTGCTGAGCGAGATGGTGCCCAAGAGCCTGGGCGTGCTGAAGCCGCGGGCGCTGGCGACGCTGTTCGCCGTTCCGTTGTCGTTGATGGTTCGCCTGGTGGACCCGGCCTTGCCCGTCTTCCGCACGGCCATCCTTCTTTCCCGTCGGGTGCTCTGGCCCGGTTTTCGGCCCGAACCGTACCTCCGCGTGGGTGATTTGGAGCGGGCCGTGGAACTCTCGACGACCGACGCGGCGTTGCTCGAACAGGAGCAGATGATTCTTCAACGGATCGTGCTGCTCTCGGAGATCCGCGCCGATGAGCTGATGCGACCTCGGACCCAGTTCCTGGCCTTCCGACCGCCCGTGTCGTTGGCCGATCTGGAGGGCCGGATGACCCCCAGCGGATATCTGCTGGTCACCGAGCCGGACAGCGACGAAGTGGCCGCGGCGATCGATCTGGGCAGCCTGTCGAGCGTTCCGGCGGAACATCTCGAGTATCATGCCGAACCGGTGGTCTGCGTTCCTTGGTGCGCGTCGGTGGCCGCCACACTCGAAGCCATGCACCGGCGCGATCGGCAGGTGGCCGCGGTGGTCAACGAATTGGGTGAGACGATCGGCGTGTTGACGTTCGACGACGTGCTCGACACGATCTTCACGCGCCGGCCCAGTCGTAGCCAACGCCTGCTGAAGCGGATGCCGATCGAGCGCCAGTCTCCGGGCGTTTGGCACGTGACGGGCATGACGAGCCTTCGGCGTCTGGCGCGACACTTCAACGTGCCCCGGCCGCCGAGCAAGAGTGTGACCGTTGCGGGTGTGGTCCAGGAGGTGCTCGAGCGGTTTCCACGGCAGGGTGACGTGTGTCGCTGGGGCCCCTTCCAATTCAGAGTAGTGGATGTGCCCGACCGAGGACAATTGACCGTCGAGTTGACCATGCCCGAGGGTGAGGAGCCGGAAGCATGATCACAAGTGTACTCGTTCTCGCGGTCGGTTTGTTTCTCAGCGCGCTGTTCAGCGGCCTGGAGACCGGCTTTTACCGCGCGACCCGAGTGCGATTGGTTCTCGATGCCTTGGGGGGTGACCTCATTGCCCGGGGCCTGGTCTGGTTGACCAATCGTCCCATGTTGTTCGTGGCCACCATTCTCGTGGGCAACAACCTGGCCAACTACACGATGTCACTGGCCATTGTCATGGGTACTCAGATTGCCTGTGGCGACAGTGCGCACGTGGCCGAGTTGCTCGCGCCGTTGATGTTGGCGCCGGTGCTGTTTGTTTATGGTGAGTTACTGCCGAAGAACCTGTTTCTTCAGGCACCGAATCGGCTGCTTCGGCTTGGGAGTCCTCTGTTGCTGGTGTTTTTCGTGTTATTGCTTCCGGGGAGCCTTCTTCTATGGGGGCTCAATCGGCTGCTGGCCCGGTTCGTGGCGGAGCCACCCGAGCAGGTCCGCCTGAGCCTGGCTCGACGGGAACTCCAAGGTCTGTTGGCTGAAGGACAAGAGGCCGGCATCTTACATCCGGCACAACAAAGCCTGGCGCGTAGCATTTTCGCACTAAGCGGCCGCCGCGTGGGCCTGTTCGCCATGGAACTTCGAGACGTACCCCGTGCCCGGGAAGACATGCCCAAGGAGGACGTCCTCCGGCTGGCCAAACGTTATCGGATTGCCGATGTCCCGGTCGAAGGAGCAGGGCCCCGGCGGGAATTGATTGGTTACGTGCGGGTCATCGATCTGGCGCTGGCCGAGTCGGACGTGGTCGGCCCGTTGCGTCCGCTCATCGAGATTCCGCAGACGGCCAACCACGTCGACGCAATGGTACGGATGGAAACGGCCGGGCAGAACCTTGCACGCGTCGTGGATCCGCAGGGACAAACAGTGGGCATTCTCACGGCCAGAAGCCTGCGCAAGCCGCTGTTTCACGCGAGTCTCGGGGCGACCTAGCAGCCGATCCAGGTGTCCTCCAAGAAAGGGTGGTTTATTGATGTTTGCCTGGAGAATGACCCGGCCAGTCAACTTATTTAGCCCATTTACCGGCCTCCCGTTGGTCGGCCTCGGTTCATTCGCCGTGCAAACGTCAATAATGGCGTGTCTCACGACCCATGGGTAAATGGGACTCTCCTACGAAAGAGCACCAACTTGCAGGCCGACCGTGCTTGCTGCGCGGGCTATAGCTTCCGCTGTCGCCGCCACAACAACGTCAGCCAGGCCATGCCTAGCAGTGTAACAAGCACGCCCGGTTCGGGCACGGCGGTTGATTCGCTCGTACCGTAGCCCCAGTGGGCAGCCATGATCGACGCATCCCGCGGGCCAACCACGCCATCATCGTCGAAATCACCCTCCGTCCAGCCGCCAGCCTGGCCCCAGTGGCCGGCCAGCGTCTGGGCATCCAGTTCGTTGACGTAGCCGTCGAGGTTGGCGTCGCCGGGCAGTGTCAGCCAGGTTACCGAGAGCACGCCGGACGTGCACAACGCGTCCGTGTTCCACCGCAAGTGCTCCGCCAGGCTGGGTAAGTTCATCGAATCGAAGCAGCCGCTGATTCCGCCGTCACAATCCAGAAGCGTGAACGCATCGCCAGCAACCGGCTCGTACGTCGGACCACCCTCCAAGCCGACCAGCAGCACCTCGAGCACACCGTCGAGCGTCGCGGCGCCGCCGATCAGGAGCTGATCATACTTGTCCGGTGTCGCGCCGCCGATGTCGATCAACAGTGCCCCGTCACCCTGTGTGTAGTCGCCGGTGATCGCCAGGTGACCGATGTTGCCGCTGGGGTCATCCGGAATGACCAGTCCATCACTACTGACGTTGCCCTCGATCGTGCCGCGTCCGATCAGTTGGCCGCCGGCGAGACGCAGTGCGAACGATGTCGTGTCGGCGACAAGCGTTCCCTGGTCCAGAAACACGCGACCGGACCCCCAAGCCAGGACGCCCCATGCCGCGGAGACCGTGCCGCCGTTTTGGATGGTCAAGCTGCCGAGGTCTTGCGGACCGAACGTATCGCCGCCGATGTAGAGATCTCCCCAGATGTCCCAACGCGACGCGGGGCCATCCACAAGGACGAAGCTACCCCAGGAGCCGCCCTCGCCCGCGATAAACGACCGGCCGGACTCGACGGTGCCGCCGTCCGTGATGATGAGCTCACCCTGGGCATCCTTGCCGACGACGAGAGCGGCCCCCACGTCGAGCGACTGCCCGGCGCCGACCGCGTGGCTTCCCTGCCCGCTGATGCCGGCGGCGTGTCCGATCTGAAGGTTGCCGTTGAAGGCGGGATGATCGCCGAAGCCGGTAAGCTGGTTGACGCGGATGACGCACCCCGACATGTCGCTGAAGGAGGCGCCGGGTTCGAGCCACAGGTGATTGGCGACGACCGTGGTTCCGCTGCCGCCGACGCCGGCGCTCAGCGCGAGGGAACTGCCGCCGAAGACGATGAGTGTGCGGTAAACGTCAACCGAGGCGCCGTCTTGCACGGTGAGTTGCCCCGTGCCGCCGGCGGCCGCGCCGGTGACGCCGTCGTCACCAATGATCCCTCCGACGGCCAGCACCGCCGTGCTGGTCAGAGTGGAGTTAGGCCCGTCGACGACGACGGTACCGTCGGCCGACGCCGACTCCCCAAGGGAAATCGAGTTTCCCTCGGCGTGCCCGCCGGCCTGGATCTCCAGTCGGCCGATTGCGTTGTACGTGTATCCCACATGCAAGTCCTCGGTCACGTCCAATCGGGACGCGCCGCCGTTGACGGTACACGTTCCGTGGGAACCAGCACCTTCTCCGATGGCGGCGCAATAACTCTCGACGCCGCCGCCGTCATAAATGGAGAGTTCGCCCGTGCCGATGTTACCAACGGAGAGGCCAGGTGGATTCGCTTGGGTCGCCGTGATCTTGAGGGTCATGCCACTGCCGATGGTCAGCGAGGCGAGATCCAGATCGGCGAAAGTCGAGTCATCGATCCGCAAACGGCCGTCGGTGATGTGCAGCGTGCCGCCGGTCCAGGTGAACGTGCCGCCGTTGTTGTCGATGTCGCCGGTGATGGTCGTGCTGGCGGGGCTGAGAAGTTGGAGCGTGCCGCCGGGGCCAATCTGCAGGAGGTCGAACACCTCCATGTTCCCGCCCGTGACGTCCAACGACCCGGTTCCGCCGCCCGTCGCGATCCTTACTTGCCGGATCTCGGCCAGTGCCCCGGGTCCTACGGTCAACGTTCCCGGGGCGTTTTCGCCGAGGTACAGCACGCTGGTGACGCCGAGGGTCTGGCCGCTGCCCAGCGCCAGCGCGCCGGCGCCACCGCCGCCGGGCCAGCCGATGCCGAGGTTGCCGTTGATGGTCCAGGTGCTGCCGAGGCCGGAGACGGCGTTGACGTAGACCGTCGAGTTCGCTCCCGTCGTGACGAGGTCGCCGCCGCCGGAGAAATCGATCGAATCTGCGTAGAGGTTGCCGCCGGTTTCCACCTCGAGTGTGCCGCCCGGCTCGATGCGCAGGGTGTCTCCAACGGTGACAGTCCCACTGCTGGTCGCCCCGCCGACGTGGACGCCGCTGCCGCCGAAGATTTTCAGCGAATCGCCGATATCGACCCAGCCATTGTTCTCGACGGCGAGCAATCCCGCACCACCGGGACCGCCGGACGAACCACCGACGTAGAGTGCGTCGAGAATGTCCCAACGGGACCCGGCGCCGTTGACGGAAACGCTGCTCCCGCCGGAGCCCGCCAAGCCCGCGATGGACGACCAGCAGGACACGACGGTGCCGCCATCCGTGATGTCAAGCGTGCCGCGCGCGTCGTAACCGACGGTCAAGTACCGCTGTACGTTGAGCGATTCTCCCGCGCCGACGGTGTGACTGCCGCTCCCACCGACGCCCGCGGCATGGCCGATCTGGAGGTTGCCGTTGAAGGTGGCGTGACCGAAGCCGGTCAGTTGGTTGACGCGGACGGTCGTCCCGGCGGCGTCGCTGAACGAGGCGCCGGGTTCGAGCCGAAGGTGATTGGCGATGAGTTCGCTGGTGCCGCTTACGGCCAGGGAGCTGTCGCTGAAGACGATCAGCGTTCGGTAAACGTCGACCGAGGCGCCGTTTTGCACGGTGAGACTGCCCGTGCCGCCGGCGGCCACGCTCGTGACGCCGGTATCATCGATAAACCCTCCGACGGCCAGCACCGCGGTGCTGGTGAGCGTCGAGCCGGAGCCGTCGACGACGACGATGCCGTCCGCGGTGTTTGCTCTCCCAATCAGGACCGAATTCGCCTCGGCGTGTCCCGCGGCCTGGATGTCCAGCCGACCCACTGCGTTGCCAAAATAGCCTACGAACAAGTCCTCCATAGCGTCCAACCTGGATCCGCCTCCGTTGACGGTACACGTCCCATGGGAACCCGTCGAGTCTCCGATGCTCGCGTGAAAACTCTCCACGACGCCACCGCCTTGAATCGAAAGTGAGCCCGTGCCTGTGCCACCAATGCGGAGGCCGGGTGGATCCGAACTGGTGCTGGTGGCCTGGAGCGTCATTCCACTACCGACCGTAAGCGAGGCGATCTCCAGATCGGCGTCGGCGGAGTCATCGATCAGCAGAGTGCCCTCGGCAATGTGCAACGTGCCGCCGGTCCAGTTCAGCGTGCCGCCGTCGTTGTCGATGTCGCCGGTCGTGATTGTGCTGGAAGCGTCGAACAGTTCCAGGTTGCCGTACGGGCCGATTTGCAGGAGGCCGGAGACGTGCATATCGCCGCCGGATTTCACGGTCACCGTGCTCGTCACGTCCGCGCCGTGCACGTTCAGCGTGTACACCTGCATTCGGCCTCCTTGCTGCAGGGTGAGCTGGCCGAAATTGAAACCGCTCGTACTGCTCGGACCAACGTCGACCGAGCCGGTGACGGTCCATGACGTGGTCGGACCCAATCCCTGGCTGTCGACGACGACGCGGCCGCTTCCCGTGTCGCTGCCGATGTCGAGACTCCCGGAGGTCATGATTTGGGCATGTTGCGCCAGCCCGATGGCGGCGGTTTCCGTCACGGTGTCGCCCGAGATCAGCACGCTGGTCGAATCCCAATAGGAGCCCTCGCCGATCACGTTGAACACGGCCCGCCCGCCGATCCAAGTGTCGTAGGTGTCCAACCACCCGCCGAGCAGATTCAGCGTTGCCATGTCGCCGGAAGAGTCTCCCACGACCAAGGAATTGCCGGTCGTCTGGTCGAGGTCGAATCGGCTGCCGGTGGTGCCGTCGCCGATCGTCAGATTGACGAACGCCGTGTCGATGACGCTCATGTCAAGGATCGCCGTGCCGTCGGCGACGTCGACCGTGTTGTTGCCGATGCCGGAGCCCGCCAACACGCCGTCGAACACGGCCGTGTCGCCGGCGCCCGGAACATTAGGCGGATCCGGATAGGGGTTCCAGTTAGTCCTCGTTTGGAAGGAACCGTCGCCGGACCAGTTGTCCCAATCGAAAACCGTGGCCAGGGCCGCTGTCGGCGTGTAAAGCAGAACCACTGCCACCGCGGCACACCCGAGCGACCTGACAGGCCGCCACCCGACTTGTGAGTCTCGGCATCGCATCTTCGCACCTCCTTCGCATGGCTTGCCATGACGGGCGCACCCAGAAGCCTCTATGCTGCCCGGCCGCCCGCCATGGCTCGGGCAAAGGCGTTTATTGCCGAGAGAATGCCTTGTGAGACAACGCGGAAACCAGCGCTTTGCATTAGAAACCGGCGCGCGCATTCGGATGCCAGATTCCCCCCCATTCCGAATAGCGCTGCACGCGGAATGCGTATTCTACCACTCAGAAGCCCTGCCGCAATCACCCGGATAGGTGGGCGTGCTTGGGGGCTTGCGGCAGTGCCTACGCGATGAGAACAGTCTCCCGTGAACGGTAACACAACCCCTTTCAGCGGGATCTTCTTGCCGGATTTCTCCAAGACGGCTTCCGCGATCTGCAGCAGGCCGGCGCAGCATGGAACTTCCATGTGAACCACCGAGAGGCACTTGACCGACGATAAAGGGGAGGGAATCAAAGGCCGTATTGCACGGCCCGTCTACCGGAAGTGGCCGCCATGCGCAAGGTGAATCCGCCCAGCTTTCTCCATCGGCCGACGGAATGGCGACGATGGCCTCTTCGTATTCCTCGTCGGTTAGCCCCGGCTGGCCTCTGTATGAGTAAGTGCGGCGCTTGCGTATCGACCCACTCTCTTTGGAAACGGAGATCCTGTGCTGTGAAGCGGGTCAGAGTACCCGCTTGTTCAAGATACGGTCCTTCTGGGCTGCGGAGACAAGGGGCCCTGCAAGAAACAACGCGGACCGAATCGATACACCCACGAGCCGCATCGGTGTATCGATTCGGTCCCGTCACTTGGTCTTTGAGGAAAAAGGGGACAGGTCCAATTTGTGCGCAGCGCCCTTCGGGCCGTAGACGGCAAATTGGACCTGTCCCCTTTTCCCGCTACTTCTGATAGCCGAGCGACAGGATCACCGAGTGCATTTCCTCATAGGTGATAAAGCGGCGACGGTGAACCGCTTTGTACGCGTCGATGGCGCGGGCCAATTCCCGTGCCTCGGGCGAAAGCCCGTCGTGACTGTCGGCGAATTGCCGGCGCTCCCGCACCGGCGGCGCGTGGCCGGTTCCGGTATCGCGGCGATCGACGAACGACGTACTGTTTTCCTGAACAACTTGCGACATAATCAGTATTCTCCTCTCCAGCGGTCGGGGAAAAAGCGCAACGGGGCCTCTGCTTCGCTACGACGTGCTTCGTCCGTCCACGCTTCCGGATTGTCGAAGGCCACGAAGACAGGCTGTTGGGCGCGGCCCGACTCCACCCAAGCCTAGACCGCAACTTCTCGAAGGTCAAACCGGTTATGTCGATGGATCAGGTTATGATGATCAAACGGGCACGCCAAGACCGCTGGTAACGGTTCCGCGTGAGTGTTATTGATGGCTGCATTTCAAATGATCCGGCAGAGCAACGCAAAATGCTCTGAAGGCCGGGCTCCCGTTGGTCGCCCTAGGATCATTCAGTAGTTCCAAGTTCGGCTGGCTGATACCGCGGCAGGTCATCCTGAGCGCAGCGAAGGATCTCGATGATCAAGGAGATTCTTCGCTGCGCTCAGAATGACAATGCTGGGTCTCAATAGAACTTGGAACTAGAGGGCATTTCAAAACTAGTGCATATTACTGGGTGCCCGGGAATGAGCGCAGCGAAGGCCCGGTTTTTCAAAGGCTG
>CAZWWC010000081.1:4199-13127 GCA_964637625.1 uncultured Planctomycetaceae bacterium | reverse complement strand
CTCCTCCCATGCCGACCCCTGAGCAGATGCAGCAGTTGACCCCTGCGCAGAGGGAGCAGGTGAAGAAGGCGATGGAGGCGGCGCGGAAAGGCCAAAAGCCTCCCCAAATGCCCACGGCCAAGCCAAGCGGCAAGAAGGGTAAGAAAGACAAGAAGGATGAGAAGAAACCCGGTGAGACGGACGTCGTCAAACGCCCCACCGAACCTCCTAAGCCAGCCGATCCAAAAGAGTTGAAAGTCCGCCCCAACCGCGACGGCCTCGTGGAGTTCAATTTCAAGTATCAACCCTGGCCGGCCGTGTTGGACTGGCTCAGCGATATTTCGCACAAGAGCATCGACTGGCAGGAAGCCCCCAGCGGCTATCTGCATCTGACCACGCAGCGCCCCTACAACATCGCCCAGACCTTCAACGAGTTCAACCGCCTGCTTTTGGCGCGTGGTTTCACGTTTCTCGATCACGGCGATAACATGTCGCTGGTGAATATCAAGAAGCTCAATCCGAGCCTGGTGCCGCGCGTCCAACCGGAGGATCTGAAGGATCCGGCCAAGCACCAGCCCTACGAGTTCGTCAAAGTCTCGTTTGCGCTGGAACGGCTCGTAGCAAAAGCGGCGGTCGAAGAACTCAAACCGATGAGCAGCCCCAACGGCAAATTGACGCCGATGGAGGCGACCAACCGGATCGAGGCCATGGACGCGGTGGCCAACCTGCGCGATATCCAAGCGCTGCTCCAGCAGGAGCAGTCGGGAGATGGCCGTCGCCCTCGACCCTGGAAATACAAGGTGCAGCACCGGCGGGCCTCGGAGCTTGTCAAGATGTTGGAGGCCTTGGTGGGGGGTGCGTCCGGTGGGGCTGCCCCCAAGATGGATCCGAAGCAGATGGCGCAGATGCACGCCATGATCCAGGCCGCGAAGCAGCGAGGCCAAAAGCCCCCGCAAATGCCCACGGCCAAGCCCGGCACGAAGGTGCGCATCGTGGCCGACGATCGGACCAACATGCTTTACGCTTACGCCCCGCCCAACGTCTTGGCCGACATCGAGGAGGCCCTCGAAACGCTTGACGTTCCCGACCGGCGTTCCGCTACCGTTGAGGCCCAATGGGGTGGGATGCGAGTCTACCATCTCTCGAGCTTGAGTCCCGAGCCGTTGGTCAAGACCCTCAAGGAGATCGGCAATCTCGACCTGAATACCCACCTGGAGATCGACAAAGATAGCAAAGCCATCATTGCCTACGCCACGCTCGCCGATCACGCCAAGATCAACATGTTGATCGAGAAGCTCGACAGCACCGGCCGGAAGTTCGAGGTGATCCCGCTGCGAAAACTACGCGCCGATTACGTCGCCGGCACCGTCCAACACATGTTTCTCGGCGGCCAGGGAAAGAAAAAGAAGAAAAGTCGGGAGATTGGCTGGTGGTCTCGCTATTACGGCGACAGGCAATCGGAGAAGGAGAAGGGCGATCGGTTCATGGTGGACGCCGAGACCGAACACAACCTGCTTTTGCTTTGGGCCACCGACGTCGAGATCGAGGAAGTCAAGAAGTTCCTGATCAAGCTGGGTGAGAATCCGCCCGAGCAGGGCGATCGCCGGACCGTTCGCGTGTTGAATGCCCTCGGAGAAAAGGAAACCCAGAAGGTCCTGGAGCAACTCCGTCGGATGTGGCCGGGCAAGAACCCGTTGTTGATCGACGAGAAGATTAACGAGAAGACGGAAGAGAAGGAAGGGAAGGAAGAGAAAGAGGAGAAGAAATCGACGCCCAAACCGGCGACCGATATACAGGCGCACCGCTGGCCGATGGTCCCCGACGGTCGAATCTTCGACGCCGGCGACACCACGGGTCGGCCGCGGATGAGGCTCGTGCAGTATCAGCCCGAGCCGGCGGAGAAGACCTCGCGGGAGGAGTCCTCGACCAATCGGTCCGATCCGCGGCCGATCATCATCACGCTCAACGCCAACGGTCGGCTCGTGATCTCCTCGGAAGACACCAAGGCGTTGGATGAGCTTCAAGAGCTGCTCGGCAAACTGGCCCCGCCGCACCCGCCCTTTAAGAGGTTCCGCCTGAGACATGCCTGGGTTTTCGACGTGGCCGACATCTTAAAGGATTTCTTCAAGGAGGAGGCGGACGTCGATCTGGAGGATGTCTATTGGTCCGGGTGGTACGGCGATTCGGTCCGAACCAGCGGGGACGACGAGGGTAATCGCTTGTCGAAGCGGCGTCCGTTGAGGTTCATTGTCGACTCCGCCAGCAATTCGATTCTCGTCCAAGGCGCCGATGCCGCGCAATTGAAGACGATCCAGGAATTGATCGACCTCTACGATTGCCCCCAGCCCATGGACTCGGAGAACGTCCGGCAATACGGCATGTTTCGACTACGCTATTCGAAAGCCAGCACCGTCGCCAGCACCATCAAGGACGTCTACCGCGATCTGCTCAGCGCCAACGACAAAGCGTTCGGCGGGAAAAAGGAGGAGAGGGGGCGGTCCGACTTCTACGGCTACTTTTGGCGACGAGGTAGCGGCGACAACAAAGACGAGGTCGAGAAGGCTCCAAGGTTCAAAGGATCGCTGTCCATCGGAATTGATGAGCTGTCGAACACGCTGATCATTTCCGCGCCGATCTACATCTTCAAGGACGTCCAAAAGATGGTCCTCAAGCTCGACGAAGCGGCCAAGCCGGCCGTCTCCACGCTCCACGTCGTCAAGCTCACCCAGGGCGTCGACACTTCGGAACTACAGGAAACACTGGCCAAGATCCTCAGCGAGCCTTCCGCTGCCGGCGGCGCTGCGGCGAAGAAGAAACCCCCCGGCCGAAAACCCAAGGAGGGTGTATCGGCGCGGAGGAATCGATAGTGTCGGTAGTTCCAAGTTTGGCTGGCTGATACCGCAGCAGGTCATCCTGAGCGTAGCGAAGGATCTCGATCCCGGCGCGCCGGGAAGGAGATTCTTCGCTACGCAGATCCTTCCCTTCGCTCAGGATGACAATGCCGAGTTTCAATAGAACTTGGAACTACTGAATGTCGATAATCGGCCTCGTTGAGGAGCACTTCCCCGCCGGTCAAGAAGAAACGAATCGAGGCCTTCTCCACCCTCTTGCCCGCACTGCGCCGCCTCCGATCCGCGATTGTCGGAAGATCAATGGACAGTTGCCGACGTCGTCGAAGGCGTGCCGGCTACTTTCAGCCGATTGTCAATCTTGACCACGCCCGGTTCCAGGGCAACGAGTTGCAACGCCAGCGCCCGGTCCGACTTCCGGGCAACCGTGCCTTCGAGAACGACGACGTTCTTCTTGACATTTACCCGGATCGAAGACGCGTTGCCGAAGTTGGGTATCCGTCGCAGGCATGTCCGGACGTTGTTGCCGATCTTGGGAGAGACCTTCGGCTTGTAGGCGAACCCCAACGTAAACGTGGGTCGTATGCTCAGACCGCGCGGCTGGCCGGACTGCCACGGTTGGCCGGGCTGCTGAAACGGGGTCGCACTGAACGCTTGACGCAGCCCCTGCAAGCTGGGGCGGCGGCTAGCCGAACTCCCGGGTCCGGTGCCAGGCCCGAGGAAGGTCCGCTGGGCGTCCCCACCGGAAACGCCTTGGTTCTCCATCCCCCTGTAGGTGCGACCCACCGCGTCGGTGAGTTGACTGCCTGCCTCCGCAAAACCTCCGACGTCGCGGGTGATTCCCTCGGTGATCGACCCAGTAGTGCCCGAGCCGAACCGGCTGGTAGTCGTCGATTGCGACGAGGATTGGCTCTGCGTCGAGTACTGCATCTGCGCTTGCGCGTGGGCCGTCATCCCCAGCACGAAGATGGCCAACGCCAGGGCGAGGCAGAGTACTAGAGTGCGAGACATAGGATTTTGCCCTCCTCCTCGATCACGCGGTGTGGGCCCGACGATCCCTGCTATTCAGTATACAAGTTGGAATCCTCTTGAAAAGATCGGGATTTCGGGCAGGAAGGCTGTCCCCAGACCAAAAAAGACTGAGGGACTGTGGCGACTTTACCGATTATACCGTTTATAGCGGCCTGGCCTGGGGGACAGAGCGCCCGGACCCAATACCAATGAGGGGTGTGCGGAATGATTACCATGATGTCTCTTCTTATTAAGGCAAGGCAACTCAGCCCCCGAGCCGTAGCGGTGGTTCTGCTGATCTTCTTGGTTGTCGCGGTCACCGCGCTGAGCAGCGTCGTACGCGGCACCTCGCCGCCGACTTCCACCTCCCAGACAGCTACGATGAGGGAGGCTCCTCGGGCGGTCTACGGGAGAATCGCCGCGCAAATGGGGGCCACGCCTCCTGCTCGCGCCGCGCCGGCCGTGCAAAACACATCGACGCCCAATGCGTCGCCCGACACCTCGACGGGCAATGTCCGGCAGATAGTGAATCTCTGGAATGTCAGTGCGAGCCAGTTCGAGGGCAGTCTGCGGCGGGCCCTAAGCGGACGACTCACCTCGCGGCGGCGCGCCGACGGCGTGACGGAGTATTTTCTTGCCACGAACATCCGCCAGCAGCCTTGGCTCCGCCTGGTGCCCGGGGCCAACAAGGTGTGGATCGACGGGCCCGAGGGCCCGGTCCGCGGTGCGGTCCAGCTTGTGCATGCCTTGGACAGCCCAAGGTCTTCCGACCGCCTTGGCGTTCGGTTCGTGCCTACTTCACGATCCCGGCAGAATGAGGTCGGTCGTCTGATCCGAGCCGTGCAGTTGGACGGCAGCCGCCGGGTGACGAGGCGTCCCGCCGGACACACCGGCCAGCACGCCATGTTGCTGGCCGCGGCCGGTCAACGCGGGCCCGGCGACGGCTCTCAGCAGACACCCACGAGTGGACAAGCGCCCTCGGGCAGCGGCGCGGGACAGGCCGCCGGCGCCGGTGGACAAGGTTCCGGCCAGCAAGGCCGGGAGTCCGAGACTACCCGACTGGTCGGACCGGTCCAAGTGCAGGTGCTCGAAGGCATGGACGCTCTGATTATTCGGGGCCGGCCCGAGGACGTCAAACGGGTCGAGGAGTTGATCCGGCAAATCGAGCAGTACAGCCTGGCCACGAAACCGGCGGTGGTCGTCGTTGCGTTGAAACACGTCGACGCGTCCGCCTTGGGCATGCTGCTGAGCAAGCTCTATGAAGACATCTACAAGGCACGCGAAGGGACGATGAGCATTACGCCGCTGGCGGCCCCCAATGCGCTGTTGCTGGTCGGTCGCCCGGAAAGTGTCGAGAAGATGATGGGCCTGGTGGAGCGGCTCGACCAGCCGGTTTCGCCGACGGACCGTTTCCAAATCTTCCGTCTGAAGCACGCTGCGGCGGAGAAGGCCCAGGAGAACATTGCCAAGTTTTTCGCCGAGGAGACTCCAGAGGGAACGCAGTTGGTGCCGCGTGTTCACGTCGTTGCCGATTTCCGGTCGAATTCGCTGATCGTGCGGGCCAGCCCGCGCGACATGGCCGAGGTGGCCGCGATCATCGCCCGACTCGACGGCGGACCCAGCGAAAGCTTCAACGAGGTCCGTGTCTTCCCGCTCAAGAACGCCTCGGCCCAGGACCTCGCTCCCGTGCTGCAGGACGCCTTGACGGGCCAGATGTACGGGCAGCGCGCCAGAATGGGCGCTGGCGCGGGCGTGGGTGCGTTCGCTCAGGCGCAGGATTACGAAAAGAAGTCGACGCGTCTCCAATTCATTACGATCGACACGGGCGGTCGGAAGGTGCTCAGCTCGGGTATCCTCACCGACGCCCAGGTCACCGCCGATCAGCGGACCAACGCGCTGGTGGTCACAGCCTCGGCCGACAGCATGCCGCTGATTGCCGCGCTGATTGACGAGCTGGATCAGTCACCTTCCATCGAGGCCCAGGTCAAAGTCTTCACCCTGGTCAACGGCGACGCGACGAACATGACCACGATGCTCCAGAACATCTTCAGCGCGGAGGTTGCGGGCGACGAGATTGCCGTCAGAACGGGCATCGTCGAGGATGAGACCTCGTTGGTGGGCCTGCGTTTCGCCGCCGACGTGCGAACCAACAGCATCATCGTCACGGGATCCGCCGGGGCACTGACCGTCGTCGAAGCAGTCCTGGCGCGGCTCGACGGCAGCGATGCACGGCAACGGGAAAGCATCGTGTATCGACTCAGGAACACCCAGGCTGTCGACGTTGCCAAAGCGATCAACGATTATCTCGCCATCAAGCGCGAGGTCGAGATCTCCAAACCGGGTGTGTTGAGCGCTTTCGAACAGATAGACAGGGAAGTGATTGTCGTGGCCGAGGAGGCCAGCAACAGTCTCATCGTCAGTGCAACGCCGCGCTATTTTAAGGAAATCATGGAGATGGTCAAGCAGATCGACCGGCGCCCGGCCATGACCATGATTCAGGTCGTCATCGCCGAGGTGTCGCTCGACGATTTCCAGGAGTTCGGCGTGGAGCTCGGCCTGGAAGACTCAATTCTTTTCGACCGGGTGCTGGCCACCGGCGGGTTGGCGTATCCCGGGGCCCTCTTCTCGAACACACCCGACACGACGGGAGGCCGAGCCCTGACAAGCCTGGCCACGGGCCAACTGAACGCCGAGTTCGGCTCCGGCGGCCTGGTGCTCAATGCCTCAAGCGAGTCGGTTACCGCCCTGATCCGCGCGCTGGCCGCGTGCCGACGCGTGAAGGTTCTCAGCCGGCCGCAGATCATGGCGCTCGATGGCAAGGCGGCACAAATCGTCGTCGGCGAGCAGGTTCCCTTCGTCAGCGGCACGAGTTACTCCGGACTCAGTCAACAGAACGCGATGGATTATATGCCGGCCGGCTTGATCGTGCAGGTGACCCCCCGAGTAACCCCCGACGGGCTGGTGGTGATGGATATTATCGCGAAGAATTCCAGGGTCGGTGCGATCGAGGACGGCATCCCTGTTTCCGTGGCCGGCGATCAGGTGATCCGCTCACCTCGCATCGAGGAAATCAGTGCACAGACGGCCGTCAGCGCCGTCGACGGTCAGACCGTCGTCCTCGGCGGCCTCATTGTCGAGGAGGACAACCACGTCGTCCGACGCGTCCCGGTGCTCTCCGCCATTCCCCTGGTGGGCAACCTCTTCAAGTACGAATCGAACCGCAAGGAACGCAAAGAACTGCTGATCATCATGACGCCGCGGATCATCCACGACAGGGACGGCGCCCAGCGGATTGCCTGTATCGAGGCCTCCCGGCTGCACTGGTGCCGTAGCGACGTGGAAAAACTCCACGGGGGGTATGGAGGCGATCCGTTCCTCGCGCCCGGCATTCCCGTCGGTGGGCCGCAAGTCATCTATCCGGATGAAACTCCCACGATCGAAACGATGCCGGGACAAACCCACGGGCCGGGCGGGCCGGAATGGGTGCCCACCCCGGAAGGCTCGTCCCCCACACCCGACACGTTCGATCGCGGCGCTTGGCAGGGAATGCAACAAGGCAATCCATACGGGGCCGGAACAGCTTATCCAAGAGGCAATCAACCATGGGGATCGAAGTGGCAGCCCATGCCCACCGGGC
The DNA here is from genome assembly GCA_964637625.1 of uncultured Planctomycetaceae bacterium. Classification (GTDB taxonomy): domain Bacteria; phylum Planctomycetota; class Planctomycetia; order Pirellulales; family Thermoguttaceae; genus UBA11386. The sequence goes on along the minus strand of CAZWWC010000081.1, from coordinate 5,651 downwards.
CGGCAATGGGTGGTCCAAAACCATCGCCGGAGAAGGATCGCAACGTCGCCAACCCGCTGGCGCGCCATCCGGGCACGTATCGAACGGCTCCCGTGATTGAGGCGTTGCCACCGGTCGACGGGGGCAACGTCGGACAACCGTCCGGAGACAGATCCACGTCTCCGTACAGCTTGGTTCAATATGTCGGCGAAGATGGAGTGGTGAAATTCCGTCGCGCGCCGTCGGTGGCTTACCTCCAAGGGAGATGATCGATGCGAGTCTTGGGCACTCCGCGAAGATCGACGATGGCCGTCCTGGCCGGAATCTGGCTGGCCACCGGTGCCGGGTGTGCTTCGTTGGCGGTTCCGTCCGTGACGCGATTTCTTGAGAGGCAAAGGCCCGTTGTTGCGCCGAACCGCGTAGCCGTCGTTTGGACGACCGCCCTCTTGGCGAGCGAAGGCTCGCCGTCGACGCGCGGGTTCGGCGGGGTCGTGACCTTCCACGGCGACCAGCGGAAGAGCCCCGTGCGCGTCGACGGCGAATTGACCGTCTACGCCTACGACGAATTATCGCGCGGACCGGGTGAATCGGCCCCGGATCGCAAATACGTCTTCACCCGCGATCAGCTCGAAAAACACTACGGCAAAGGGCCCGCCGGACCGGCCTACCACATCTGGATTCCCTGGGATAAGGTGGGCGGACCACGACGGGATGTCAGCTTGATCGCCCGATTCAATCCCGTCGAGGGCAGCCCGGTGATCGGCAAGCCCAGCCGAGCCGTGTTGCCGGGACCGACGGACACGCTGGGCCGAGTCGTCACCAGCAGAAGGACATTCGCAACATGTGCGTCGCCATTGCCCGACGGACCCGGGAAACCCGCGCCGCCAAACACGGCAAGTCCCGACACCTCGGGCCGGAAGATGCAGACCACGACGCTCACCCTGCCACCTCGCGCCATGCCGCTAATGGTTGCTTCGCGAGCCGACGGCCAACCGCCTCGCCACGAGCAGCCGACCGAAACAGCGGCCCCATGACGGCGGCTTCCCAATCGCGTGCTAGAACGTGTTTGACAAGGGTGCCACTGCTGGCTTGTCCAGCAGTGTCGGCCGGGTGCCATGCTCACGCTTGCCGTGAGCATGTCCGGAAATTCGGGAGCCACGCCCTTCGCTACGCTCACGGTGTGCCACCCATGGCCACGCAAGCGAGGCCATGCCACCCTTCAGCGTTGGCCGGACCGTGTCGACTGAGGTCGTTGAGGCTGCCGGTTGCGATCGCGTCCCTGAGGCTGCCGAGGGCCTTGCCAGAACGAGCGCCAGTCCGGCCTGCCCATCTGTGCCGGCCGGTTGTCCGCACCCGGCCAACGGCCGGGCGAACGCGATGACGCGCGGCCGGTGCCGGAGCCGGCCGTGCTCTCGATGGAATCGCCCAGCAGCGAGGAGAGCGCTTCGCGGACCGCCTCGGGGTTGGACTGGC
>CAZWWC010000081.1:0-4099 GCA_964637625.1 uncultured Planctomycetaceae bacterium | reverse complement strand
GAATCGCCCAGCAGCGAGGAGAGCGCTTCGCGGACCGCCTCGGGGTTGGACTGGCGAAGGGTGACGACCTCGACCATTTCATTGTCCTGCGACGCGACCCGATCCAGCGCGTTGACCAACTCGCGGACTTCCTTGAACAGCGGCTCCGGAGCCGAGACGATCAGGGAGTTGGTTCGCGTGTCGACGCCGATGGACATCTTCGGCGAGGCTGCTTGCCCGCCGCGCGCATTGGCGTTGTTCGGTGCCGCGCCCCGCCCGCCACGTCTGGCCCGAAACATCTGCATCATCATCTCCTGCGGCGTAAGGGGCCGGGTGCCGCTGCCCACCAGACGGTCCTGGTAGACTTCCTTGAGGACCTCGGCCATCTCGGAAGCCGACGTATGGACGACCGGAATCAACCGGGGCTTCGGCTGCGCGGGAATTTCTTCCGGGCCTTCGCGGCGGTCGAGGACTCGCAGGATCTCTTCGATCATGTCCACGTCGCGCGGCGCCGCCTGAACTAAAAGCGCGTTGAGTCGCTCGTCGGGTGTGATCGAAACGGGCCCGCAGGGCGTGATGTGGCCGATGGTGCCCGCCGCACCAAGGTTTCCCAGGATGCCGGTCGGCGCCGGCGTGGAGCCCGGGCCGGTGGTGCTCGGGGCCGGGGCCACGGGGGAGAGCAACTGGTTGAGACGCTCGGCCACCGTTTTCGCCTGTGCGTTGCGCAGATAGAACACGGTAAGCTTCGGCTCGTTGGAGACCGTGCCGCCCTGCAGGCTGTCGATCAGCTTCTGCAATTGGTCCAGCGCTTCGGTGTCCTCGGAGGAAAGGTAGAGACCGTCGGGGCCGACAAGGATGAGAATCGGCGGCTTGGCCGAGCCGCCGGCCCGCCCTTCCAAGGGTGCCATGGGCGGCTTGTCCGCCCTTGCCTTTGGAGGGGCTTTCTCGTCGGCATTGGCAGACAAGCTGCCAGTGGCACCCTCCTCGACCATGCTCTCGGTGGCCGCCAGCGTCACGCGGACCCTGCGCGGCGGCAGTGACCGGACCGGTTCCTGCTGCTGGGCGTCGGTCGGTTGTGACTGTGGCGGAGCGGGCCGATCCGTTTCGCCGGCGGGACTGGGTACCGGCGTACGTTCGTCGATGAGTCCCGGTCGCACTGCGCGCGGGCTGGCCGGGCCGCGCCGGTCGGGCTCCCTCGTCGGTACCACGTAGAGTTTGTTGCTGCCTACCGCCGGCCAGAGTTCTCTGAGGCGATCGATCAATTGTCGGGCGTCACCGCCACCGAGGGGCACCAGCCGCAGCTTGCCTCCGGCAAGCGCCGGTTCGGCGCCGGCCGTTTCGCCCATCTTTTCGAGCAAGGTCCGAATCTGCGCGATCTGGCCGGCGCTGCCGCGGACCAACAACTGGCGATTGGCCACGTTGGCGTCGACGCTTGGACCCTTCTCGGAATCCTTGCCAAACAGTTTGCCGATGGCCAACACGGCCAATTGAGGATCGATCACGCGGAGTTGGATGACTTCGACCGACTGCGCGTCGCGCCGCATCTGTTCGACCGTCGCGCGAACCGTAGCCTGTTCCCTTGGCCGGGCAAGCGCGATCAGGTTGCCCGTCTTCGGGTCGGTGGCCAGCCGAACGCCCGGCGTCTCGGCCAGCAACGTCTGCATCACCTTCAACACCGATTCGGGATCGGCCGGAGCGACGTCATAGACTTCGAGTTGCAGGGCCGCCTGGGGTCCCGATTCGGCCGCCTGGCCAAAAGCCGGTTGGTCGATCGTTTTCAACATCTGCGACACCTGCCGGAGCCGCTGGGGACTTCCGGAGGCCAGCAACCGCAGACCGATCGGGTCGGTGGCCAGCCGCAGCGAACCGTCCGGCGTCGTGTTGGCGCCTTCCGGGATCTCGAAGATCTGACGCAACAGCGCGACGGCCTCCTCCGGACCGACGCTGCTCAGGTTAAACCATCGAAGTTCCTGCTTCGTCGGATCACGGGCGAGATCGGCTCGACGGAGCACGTCGCGAACCTCCCGCAATCGACCGCCGGTCTCGGTGACCACCAATTGCCGCGCCTTGGGCAACAGGACGATTTTTCCGTGTGGCCCCAGCAGTTTTTCAATTTCCTTTTGCGCCTCTTCGGCAGTCAGGTTCTTCAGCTCAAAACGCGTGCTAACCAGTTCATACTTGCCGCGGCGGTCAAGCTGTTCAGGCGCAACGCGCGCGATCATCGAAGGCGGAATCTCATCTTCGAGATTGACCACCAAGAGCATCCGATCGCGAAGCACGAGCGTGTAGCCCTTGGTCAACAGGACGCTGTTGAGGACGTCCATGGCCTCGGCCGGCGTGTAGCTGCGGTTGTCCTTGTAGTTGAACGTTCCTTTCGGCGGAGCGTCGAGGACCAACGAGTAGCCCGCTTGCTGGGCGAACCAATCCAGAACGTCGGACCAGGGTTGATACCGAAAACTGAACCGCAGCCGTTTCGGCTTGGAAGGGGACGACGTGGGCGCCGCGGCGGCCGGTGCCGGCTCGGCGCGGAGTTGCGCGGCAAGGCCCGGGTCCCGGGAAGGCTCGGCGCCGGCCGCGCCGGCGCCCATGCACGAACCGGCAATACCGAGGACGAGTACTACAACGCTAAGACGGCGTAACATCAGGTCTCGATTCGGACGGATAAGTCATGAACCACCACGTATTTCATGATAATCACGGCTCGGCCACCAGGCAAGCTTGTGGTCACCGGGTTATTGGAGCCACCACGGCCTCGACTGGCCACCCCCCGGCGAGTTGCTCGGCGGCGACGCTCGTTCGGTGCCGTCGGTCTTCGCGTCGGCCTTTGCGCCGGCGGCTCGCAAACACTCTTTCGGCGTGATCATCCCGTCATTATTTGCGTCGTACGTGAGATACTCCATGAACGTCGAGTCGTTCCAGTTTCTGGCGAATTCGGCCATCGTGACCTGGCCGTCGAGGTCGGCGTCGCGGGCGACAAACCAGCCGGGTAATCCCTTGGGCAAGCGCTCGTGCGCCGACAAGAACCGGTAGGATCTGCGCTTGTTCCGCTTGGCGGTTGAATCGTCTTGCTTCTCGTTCCCGTCGCGATCGTGGTTCGGGCGTGCGTAGCTGTCGCGCTGGTTGCGAGATGACCGGCGCTGCCTCTGCAATGCGTCAGAGGCCAGCTCGGCGAGCGTGATCTTTCCGTCCCGGTTTCGGTCGAGTTCATGGGGATTCCCTCGCAGCCCACCCCATTCATCTCGGTCGAGCACGCCGTTGCGATTGCGGTCATATCGACTGAGCATCGCCCGGGCTTCAGGGTCGATCGTGCCGAGCACGATTCGCCCAGTAGGTCCGGTGCGAGCGCCGAAGCCGGCCACCGGCGCCGGCTCGCGGTCGGTGCCAAAGCCCGGCACCAGAGGTTCTGCCTGCGCTTGGTCCGGTTTGCTTTGCGAGGAATCTTGCTTGCCGGGCGACTCCCCGGCCGAGGAGATGCGCGCCTCGTCAGGCCTGCTGGGGCCACGCCGTCGAGCCATCGTGTCTCGCAGTTTCTGGATCGAGATGCCCTGTGAGGGATCCTGGCCCAGACGCATGCTCATCATCCGGTACATTCCTTGGCGTTCGGGCGGCACCTCGTTTTGCTGGATGATTCCATCGCGATTGGCATCCATCGTACGCAGGAAGCCCTCCAGACGCGAGAAACGGTCGCCGCGGCGACCGCGTGGGTCGGGGCCGCCGGGTCGAGGGAACCCGGGCGATGGGTTCCTTTGCCACGGCGCGCCACGCATCGAAGGCCGTCTCTCTCCAGGATCGCCGCGCTGGGAGCGCGGTGGCGGCGACTGGCCGGAGACCACCGAACCACAGAGGAAAGTCACGGCCAGGAACAACGACGTTAGTGGCTTGCGGGCCATCAAGCGAATTCCCCCCCTTTTTGCGGAACCTGCGCTGGGTGCACGGTTGGACAAGCGAACCGTGATACCCGACAATCTGAGTGAGCCAGATCGCCGGGAACGACCATAGCATCCTCAGTAGTCCCAGGTTCGGCTGGCTGACACCTCAGCACGTCATCCTGAGCGTAGCGAAGGATCTTGATGGCCAAGGAGATTCTTCGCTGCGCTCAGAATGACAATGCCGGGTCTTA
>CAZWWC010000080.1:0-13144 GCA_964637625.1 uncultured Planctomycetaceae bacterium | reverse complement strand
GGTATCGACCGGCTTTCAGGTCCCGCTCGACCTGGGCCATCACCTCGATCATCTTTTTCAGGTCGGTGCGATGGTAATTCATGATTTCGAACTTCAGGTCGATCGCCTCGGCCTTGTTGCGCAGGCTTGCTTGCTTGCCGGCCAACCGCTTGAGGTCGCGCTGGCCGCCGAAGCGGTGCCGGGGACCTTCGAGTCCCTGGCCGCCTTGGCCGCTCTCCTTGCCGCCGCCGGTGGCGCCGCCGACGGAATCGCGGCTATGGTCCTTGACCTGGCCTTTTTCGTAAGGGTCGGGCGTGAGTCGGCTGGGGGTTTTGCGTCCGCCCTTGCCGACGGCCTCGTCGCCGACGAACTCGCCGCTCGACTTGCCCGAGCGCCCCTCGCCGCTGCGGCCGCTCATCTCGCTCGTGTTGGGCAACGTGTTGCCCGTCACACCCTTGGCGCTCATGTTCGAGATGGGCCCGTCCTTGGCGTCCCAGCCGGCGCCCTTATCGAGTGAGTCGGCCGCGCTGCTGGAGACGTCCTCCAGTTCGTCGAACAGATCCTCTTCCTCTTCGAACAATTCGCCGACGAGGTCCTCCAGCTCGCCGGGCAGCTCGGCCATCGGGGCTTCCTTGTCGAGATCCGTGAGCGACTCTTCCTGGCTCCAGCGCTCGCGGTCGGGTTCGTCGGGCAGCCACTTTTCCATGTTCGTCAAGAGTTCTTCGGCCATCTCGGCGCCGAGCTGTTCGAGCGGCACCGCGATGTCGGCCGCCTTCTTCACCAGGGCGTCTTCGGCCATTTTGATCTGGGTCTGAATCTCGTTGAGTTCGTTGAGCATCGACGAGTTGGCGAAATCCTGCTCGGCCAGCTTGCTCAGATCGGAATGCAATTCCTCGAGGAACCGGGCCCAATCGTCCTCGGTGGCCGCCAACTGGCGCATTAGCTCCTTCTCCTCGTCGGTGAAGTCGTCGACCGGCTTCTTGGCCAGGTTCTTGGTGGCCTCGATCACCTTTTTCTGCTGTCGAAGGAACTCCTCGAGTTTCTTCTTTGCGGCCGTGAGCCGCGAGCGGGTCTCGTTGGGCAGATCGCCGCCGGGCCGGTTCTGCATTTCGGCCAGTAGCTCGCTCTGGGCGCGTCGAACCACGTCCAGCAAGCCGCGCAACGTCTCGATGATCGACTGCTGCGTCTGGCCCAACTCGGCCGCCGGTCCGGCCAACGGGGACTGTCCCGATTTTTGCGCAGCAAAAATGGGACTGTCCCCTTTCTCTATTCCCTTCTCTGTTGCAACGAGCACTGGCGGGACGCCAGTGGCACCCGTGCGCCGCGCAGGCGCGGCGGCTAACGGTTGGTCCGCACTGCTGGACAAGCCAGCAGTGGTACCCTGTGTCTGTCCGCCGCAATGACGTATCAGGGCCTCCGCTCGGCGGACCGCCTCGAGCATCTTGCCCGTGGCCAGGGTGTTCAACACGCGCTTGATGGTCTGCTCGGGCGGGCGGTCGGCGTGCTCGATCGACTGGACCAGCCTGGTGGTCGATGCCTGGATATCGACCTGCCGCCGGCGAACCGCCCGGGCCAGCGCCGATGCCTGCTCGGGCTGTTTGAGTTTCGGGACCCTTGCCGTGTCGATCCGTCCACGGATCTGTTCCAGAAGTATTCTGTAGATCGCCGCGCGAAGACTGTCGAGCTGCTGGAGCTGAGCTTCGATCTTGCGGTCGCCGTGGAGGATGCGAATCGTATGCCATGCGCTCTGCGCGCGTTGCGGCCGCAATTCGAGTCCCCATTGGTTCTGGTCGATGTTGCGCCGGTCCCAGGCCACGGCGCGAACTAATACGGTTTGGCCGGGCACATATCGGGCCGGATCGAGCAGAAGCTCATGGCGTAGCATGACTTCCTCGTGGCCCGCCAGGTCGGTCCACTCCTTGAGTCGGTTGATTTCGCCCGGCGCCGGCGCGGAAGCTCCCGCCGAATCGGCTCCGGCGTCGAGAGCACGGACTTCCAGCCGCGCGCGGCCGACGCCGTGATCGTCGGCTGCGCGGAGCACCAGCGCGACTTTCTCGCCCGGCGCCGCGGAGCTGTGGCGCGGCGGTTTCATCAACGTGACGTTGGGTGTGCGGTCGGGCACGACGTGCATCCGGTTGGGACGCGGCTCGGGGTCGTGGTGGCCGGCGTCGTTTTCCAGGTGGACCGTGAAGGTGCCGCTTTTGACCATGGGCAGCTTGGCGATCGTCAGTCGGTTGCCCTGATCGCTCACGCGACCGGGAAACGACATGCCCTGCGAGCACGCGTGTCCCTTGGCCACCGGCGCCGAAGGCCGAATGCGCAACTCGGCCACCGTGTATTGGGGCGCTTCGAGATCGGCGTGCCGCTGGCGGACGGTCTTTGGCCGGCGGCCCAGATAGCCGGGGAAGTGATAGACGATTTCGACTTCGGCGATCGCGGGTTTTCGCCGAACGCCCACGTGGTAGATGCGTGTCTGTGAGTCGCCGATTTCCAGGCGGTACGCAAGCGGCTCGGTAACCGTCGGGACGGCCAGCCGGTAATGGGTGCGGGTGTCGTCGGCCGACATGGGGTAATCGACTTCGTCGGAGTCGCTCTGGGCGATCCAGGCGGTCGCCGCGTAGGGCTTGCCTTCGGGATTGTGGATGGTGGCGGCGATTTCCAGGCCGCCGCCGATGGGCACGTCGACGTCGCCGGGGGTGACCTCGACGATTTCGACCGAGCCGATCTGGGGAACGAACGTCCAGGGGGCCAGCAAGCGCCGGGCCGCCGAGCCCAGCGTGGGGATGAGCATTTGACACACCAATGCCAAGCCGAGCACCACGGCCAGGAGCAACGAGAATTCGAACAGGTCGCGGGGCGTCTGCATGCAGAGCCGCAGTCGCTTCCAGCGGCCCGCGCGGCCGGCGGCCCGATCGAAGCGAAACCGTCTGATCTCGTCGGCCGCCTGGCGCAGGGCGGCCTCGCGGAAGGCGGCGCCGGCCGGCTGCCAGTCGGCGGCGAACTGGACCACGTTGATCAGATGACTTCCCAACTCGGGCAACTCGGCCTCGACGCGTCGTGCCGTGGCTTCCAGGGTTCGCTGTCCGTGAACGAGCCGGCGACAGAGCCCACCGATCAAGACGACATTCATCGCCAGCCAGAGCAGCAGCATGGTCGCCAGTGCCGGCTGGGGCAGCTTCCAGAGGACGTCGGCCAGCAGGAAGACCAGCAACACGGCCAGCGAGACGCAGATGCCCAGCACGGCCGTGGCGAACAGTGTGAAGAGCCACCATCGCTGTCGGGTAGCGTCGAGCCGGTCGAGGATACTCTCGGCAATGGGTGACATGGTGGACCCGCTACTGGAAACGGATTGAACCACGGAGGCACGGAGACACAGAGAAAGAGAAGATGTAGGTCAGGCTCCGCCTGACACGTCAATAATAATCGTCAGGCGAAGCCTGACCTACTACTTGCCCTTCTTCCTTACTCTGTGTCTCCGTGCCTCTGTGGTTTTTTCACGTCAATGCGTAATCGCGTAGACGATCACGTTTGTGCCTACCTGGAGTGCCGACTTGTCTCGGAGGCCGTAACTGTACGCGTGCGGAAACTGCTCCCAGCCGTTGCCCAGGTCGAAACGGCTGTAGACCACAAGCAGCCGGCCGTCGACCGTGATGCCCTCCAATTCAATTGCCTCGATCGGACCGAAATCCTCGCGGACCCGGGGCGTGTAGCCGACGCGCCGGACGTCGTAATGACATTCGAGCAACGGATGGTCGGCCGGCAGTCGCTCGAGCTTGTGCTCGGGAAACACCTTGGCGATCTGGCTGCGAAAACTCCTGTCGAAACTGATCCGCCCGCAACAGGCGTCGGCCAGCAACAGCCCGCCGGCCAGCAGGTAGCCGCGCAGCCGGGCAACCTCTTCCTTGTTCCACTGAAACTCGCGATGGCCGGTCATGTAGAGCAACGGATAGCCGGTCATCTTCGCGTCGTGGAGCCGAACGTTCTCGCGGCGGAATTTCACTTCGAGCGTCGAGTTGTCGCTGGCGAATTTGAGCAGATTGTGCACGGCCGATGGGTCGGGGTCCCAATCGCCCTCGTGGATCAACTGTGCGAAAACGAAATCGTCGCGACTCGGCGCGGTTGCCTCGTGATAGACCTTGGTCGTGCTGAGAAACCGGGCTAGTTGGTAGGTGCCCAGCAGGTAGGTGATCAGGTTTGCTCCAACCTGGCGGGCCTGGCCGATTACCACGCGCGTGCCGCGCGGGTGCTCGTGGCCGTCCCAGCCGCAGGTTAAGTCGCACGGCGAGAAAACCACGCCGCTTCGGCAGCCGAAATCGATCGTCTCCAGACACGGCTTCTCGGTGTACTCCGATCCGTCGGCTTTCTTGTAAGTGAAATCGCCCAGCTTATAGTAAGACGAAAGGACCGGGTCGTCGGGCAGTATCTTGCGCAAAGGCCGCCCGGGAAAGATCAGCTCCATCTCGCGGCGAAACGATTCGGCAAAATCCTTCCAGCCGCAACAGGCGTCGGCCAGTATCATGCCGCCGTCCAGCACGTATCGGGCCAGGCGGGTTCGAATCTCGTCGGAAAGCGAGAACTTGTTGTGGCCCGCCAGAAGCAGCGCCGGCAGCTCGCGCGGATCGTAGGAGAAGTGGGCGAAGTCGGCCTCGACGGCGCGGTAGTTGATATGGAGCTTTTCGCTGGTCCACTGCAACAGGGTGCTGACGTCGGCCGGGTCGGTCATCCAGTCGCGGTACTTGATTCGTTTCCCGTTGCGAGTGATCCAGCGGACCGGCCCCATGACCGTCTTGCCGACCAGGGCGGGCGGCGCGGGCGGACGCTTCTTTTCGGTGCGTCGCAGCGGGGTGACCGGCAGCGGCAACGGGGCAAAGCCCTCGGCCCCTTTGCGGTGATGGGGCTTGGCCTTCGGTGGCGGCCCACAATCGATCGGACCGCTATCGTCCTGGGCCAGGGCGATGATCGGAAATGACCCGGGCGCGGCCAGGCCGCCCGCGCCGGCCGTACAGATCAGTCCCACGCGCCGCAGGAAGGATCGTCGGCAAAGGTCCCGCGCGTTGGAGTGCTTCATTGGAGCGTCCTCCCGGTTCGCAAAGCCCCCCCTTTGGCATGCCGACGTGGTCGTGGCAGACACCCGTACAGAGTATCTAACACCTATTGTCGTGCGGGGTAGCGTGGCGGGTCAAGTAGATTGTCCTGCGGACCGGTGTCGAGTGCGACGTGATCGCCCGGCCGAGTCGTCCGAGGGGGCCCCCAATTTGTGTGGGTCCTTGATTGGTTTTCCGGTCAGTAGCGGGCAAGATGGCCGACGCGGCACGCCGGCCGAGTGTGTACTTCCCGGCGATTCGAGACAAGAATAGACTTAGAGCTTATCCCAGAACCCGGCTCAACTCGTCATGCTGAGCGAAGCGAAGCATCTCAATCCTTTGAATGTCAACCAGATCCTTCGCTGCGCTCAGGATGACATGCAGCGCCGGAGGAGGTTCTAGAATAGGCTCTTAGGCAGATGTAATCGTAGGGTGGGCATTGCCCACCAAGAAAGAATCGACTGACGTTGACTTCAATAGTTTTGGTGGGCGGTGCCCACCCTACTTTTCTCCATAGGATTTCATCGTGTTTTCTTTGTCTGCCGATAATCGCGGAAGTGTCCTCGTGGCGGCTCTCGTTGCGGTTGCGTGCTCGTCGATCGGCCGCGCGGCCGATCCGCCGGCGGTGAATCCTTTCGGGCCTCGGCCCGCGGTCCGCCAGGACGCCGTGCCGGGCTACGTCGAGCTGTCCGACGGCCAGATCCATTACGGCATGGTCTACCTGACGCGAGACGCACGCCTGAAAATCCACGACAAGAAACTCCAGCGGCAACGCGAGATCCCGCTCCGGGTGGTCAAGCAGATCGACTGCCAGCTCAAGCGGGAGTGGATGGAGAAAGAGTGGCGATTCAAAGAGACGACCAGCGACGAGAAGATGTACAGCGGCCGGAAATACCCGGTCCGTGAGTACCTGCACACGATCACGCTCGGCGATGGCCGGAAGATCAAGGGACCGCTGTCGGCGTTGGTCTACGTGCGAGCGGCCGATCATGCCAAGCCGCCGCCCGGCTCCTACGTTCCCGTTGTAAAGCCGCAGCGGTTCATTTTGCACAAGCGGGACAAGGGCAAGGTCGGAGCGGATTTGAAGTCGCTCAAGTACGTTCGTTGCGTCAAGCTGGGCAAAGAGGCACTGGAGGAAGGTCGGCGGAAGGCGCTCAAGAGGAAAGAGGGCTCAAAGAAGAAGGACGGTTCGAAGAAAAAAGGTCGTTAGCCGCCGTGCGTGCACGGCGCGTAGTCTGCACTGGCTGGCAAGCGGCCACTGGCAGTCGGCCCTCACCCTAACCCTCTCCCAAAGGGAGAGGGGACGGTTTGCACATTCGCGAGAAAGAGTCTGGCCCTACGTGTTTACGATTTCCCTGGAACAAGGCTACCCCGTCGCCGGCATGCTGGCGGTGGGCGCCGCGGCCATCGTGCTGGTCGGGCTTTTTTATCGTCGCGCCTTCGGCATGTTGCGCCCGAGGCAACGGCGGTTGCTTGTGGGGTTGCGGTGTGCCGCGATCGTGCTGGTTGTCGTTCTGCTGTTTCGGCCCGTGCTCGGCTATCGCAAAGAGCTCAAGGAGAAGCCGGCGATACTTTTTGCCGTGGACGTTTCCGGCTCGATGAGCATCGCCGACGACGCGGCCGAAGTGTCGCGCCTGCGACAGACCGCCGGTCAGATCACCGGCTGGTGGAAGCAGCTCGGCGACGATTTCGATCTGCACTTGGTGGCGTTTGCCGATCGCGCGGGGAAGCTCCGCGGAGTGAGGCAATTGGCCACGCTCACGGCCGACGGCCAGGCTACGTCACTCTCGCGGGCGATTGGCGCGGCCCGGGCGCACATTCGGCCCGACGATCTGGAAGCGGTCATCCTCGTCTCCGACGGGATCGACAATTCCGCTCGCGATCCGGTCGAGCTCGCCGGCAAGCTTGGCGCGGTGGTGCACACCGTGGGCGTGGGAGCGACGCTGCGGAGCGACACGTCGTATCGGGACGTCCAGGTGACCGGCATCGATTGCCCGGCGCATTTGCTCTTGGGCAACAAGGCGAAAATCAAGGCTTCGATCGAGGCGGTCGGTCTGGAAGGTCGAGTCGTCGAGGTGGTGTTGGAGGACGGCCCCGAGCAGATCGGCCAAGCGGAACTGACGTTGGACGACCTCGAAGGGTCGCAGCCGGTCGCGTTCGAGTTTCGGCCGACGGTCGAGGGCCGCCACAACTACACGGCTCGCGTCGAACCGGTCGCCGAGGAACGCATCGAGGAAAACAACCGGCGCCGGGCCGTGGCCCTGGTCGTCGAGCCGGGCATCCGCGTGCTCTACGTCGAGGGGACGCTGCGGGCCGAATACGGCGCGCTGGTCGATCGATTCCTGGCCAAGGACCCGGACGTGGAGTTCTGCGCGCTGGTCCAGACGCGGCCAAACGTGTTTCAGAGGCGGACGAACATCGAGGGGCTCGAACTGGGCTCGATCCCGTCGGACGAAGAGACGATCAACACGTTCGACGTTTTCATCCTGGGCGATCTGGACAGCACGTTTCTCCGGCCCCCGCAGCAGCGGTTGTTGGTCAAGCGGGTCCGTGACGGGGCCGGCCTGGTGATGTTGGGCGGCTATCACAGCCTTGGGCCGGGCGGATACGGCGCAGCACCGCTGGGCGAGATTTTGCCCGTGGTGCTCGGCTCGCGCCGGATCGGCCAGATCACCGAGCCCTTTTTGCCCGAGCTGACGCCCGAGGGAGTGCGTCACCCGATATTGGCCGGCATCAGCGGTTTCTTCCCGGCCGGCTCGCAGGCCGAGCCGGCGACTGTCGGCTTGCCGCCGCTGGAAGGTTGCACCCGGGTCGACGGGGCGCGACCGGGCGCAACGGTTTTGGCCGTTTGCCCTTCGCAGACGCCGCCGATGCCGGTTCTGGCCGTGCAAAGGGTCGACCGGGGACGCGCGGCCGTTTTTACCGGCGACACGACGCGGCGCTGGCAGCAGACGCCCCGGGCGCTGGGGCAGGACTCACCGTTTTTGCGGTTCTGGGGCCAGATGGTTCGCTGGCTCGCCGGCCGGAAGGAGTCGGTCGAGGCCGCCGCGGGAATCGAAGCGACCGTCGACAAGGGATACTACGAGCCGGACGAGCCGGTGCGGATCTCGGCCGTGGTTCGCGACGAGCGAGGCGAAGGCGCCGCGGGGGTCAAGGTGACCGTCGAGATCCGGTGCGCCGGTGAGGGTGCCACTGCTGGCTTGTCCAGCAGTGCAAATTCGATTGGTGCCGGCAAGGGCGGGCAAGCCGCCCATGGCACCCAACGGCTGACCCTCACCGCGGTCCCCGGCCCTGCGGGCCACTATGCGGCTACGTTCGAGCCGGGACGGTCCGGCACGTACGAGATTCAGTTGGAGGCCCGCCTGGGCCAACAGCGGTTGAAGGCGGAACCGTTGGACATCGAGGTCGGACGTCCCAGCCTGGAGTTCGAACGGCTCGACCTGGACGAGAAGATGCTCCGGCGGATCGCCGAGGCGACCGGCGGACGCTACGAGCACATCACCACGGCCGATCGGTTGATCGAGGGACTGGGCCGCCAGCAACGCAAAAAGACGCTTCTTTTCGAGAGACGATTGTACTACCCACCGGTAGTCTGGATCCTGCTGGTGGGCGCATTGGCCGCGGAGTGGACCTTGCGCAAGCGATTTCAATTGAGGTGAATGTAGACGATGGAGAGAGTAGCAAGGGTAACACCGATGATTCCGCGCGATAGGCTCTGCTATGCAAGGATGGTTGAAACGCGGAATCGTCGGTGCCGCGAAGCGGCAAGAGGTAGAGGATCATTCCACCGCCGGACCTCTTGTGCCTTCGGCCCACCGACGATTTTCCGATATGACCAACAGCACAGGCAATGTCTTTGGCGGAAAATCATCGGTGCCACCCAAAAGAGTATGTCACCCCAATCCCTAATCCCCAGTCCCTAATCCCCAATCCCTAGCTCCATGGACACCGGCTATCGATTTCTCGAACCTTCGGCCCTGGCCCGGGTGAAGAACCTCTCGCTGGTCGCCCGGGGTGTGGTCGAGGGCTTCATCTCGGGGTTGCACTCCAGCCCGTACAAAGGTTTCAGCGCGGAATTCGCCGAGCATCGGCAGTACACGGCCGGCGACGACCCTCGGCACGTCGACTACCGGATGCTGGCCCGAACCGATCGCCTCTACGTCAAGCAATATGAAGAAGAGACGAACATGCGGGTGCAGATCCTGCTGGACGCGAGCGGGTCGATGGGCTATCGGCACGAGAGCCAGCTCACGAAGCTGGAGTATGCCTGCTATCTGACGGCCATTTTGGCCTACTTGATGACGCGGCAGCAGGATTCGGTCGCGCTGGGCACTTTTGACACGGAAATCAAGCTCGACATGCCCTCGGGCAGTTCGCCCAGGCATTTCAACGAGATGATGCGCCAGTTGGAGCGGCTCGAGCCGGGCCGCGAAACGGACATCGCCGAGACGTTGCATCATCTGGCCGGCCGGCTCAAGCGACGAGGGTTGATCGTGCTGGTAAGCGATCTCTACGACGAGCCCGAGGAGGTGATTCGGGCGCTGCACCATTTTCGCCACCGCCGCCATGAAGTCATCTTGTTCCACGTTTTCGACAAGGCGGAGCTCGATTTTCCGTTTCGCGACCTGACGTCGTTCTACGACCTGGAAACCCGGGAGCGGATCGCCGTCGAGCCGGTCTATGTCCGCGAGGCCTACATCGAGCAGATCAATGCCTTTATCGAGAACTATCGGCGGGCGTGCGCCGAGATGCAAATCGACTACGTGATGACGGATACCTCCGTTCCCTACGACTACATGCTGTCGCGCTACGTTGCGCGGCGAAACCAATCATGACGTTTCTCGCTCATTGGTTTCTGATTGCCGTGCTGGCCGGGATTATTCCCGTGGTGCTGCACATGATCCATCGGCAGCGGGCCAAGGAGCAGCCGTTTCCGACGCTGCGGTTTTTGCGCGTGAGCGTCGAGAAGACCCGGCGCCGCCGCCGGGTGCAAGACCTGTTGCTCTTGGTGCTGCGCACGGCGGCGCTGGTATTGGTGGCGATCGGGCTTGCGCGGCCGACGATCACCGGACTGGGCGCATTGTGGGGCGGCGCGCGGTCGGCCGTGGTGATCGTGCTGGACAATTCGGCCAGCATGGGCATGATCGACGGCGGTCGGCCCCGACTCGACACGGCCCGGGCCGCGGCACTGGAGATCCTCGATGAATTGGCCGACGGCGATCAGGTGGCACTTTTGCTGGCCGGAGGACCGGTGCCGGCCGAGCCGGCGCAGCTCCAGCGAACCCAGGAGCAGGCTCGGCAGCGGCTGGCCGAGTGCCGGGCGAGCTACACGGGGGCCGAGCTGGCCGCCAAGCTCGGCGAGGCACGCAAGCTGTTGGCCGAAGCGGATGCGGCCAATAAGTGCATCTACGTCATTACCGACATGCAGGCACGGTGTTGGGAGAGCCTGGGTGCCGAAGGGGACAGTCCCATTTTTGCTGCGCCTTCGGCTCCGCAAAAATCGGGACAGTCCCCGACCCCGGGCAGTGACATCCCGATTGTCTTGGTCGACTGCCACCGGCAGCCGAAGCCCAACGTGGCCGTCGGCCGTGTGCGGCTCGAAACGCCGTTGCCGATCGCCGGGCTGCCGGTCAAGGCGACGGTTGAACTTCAGAACACTTCGTCGATTGCCCAGCAACGATATGTCGAGCTGCTGATCAACGGTACGCGCCGGGCAAGCAGTCCGGCACTCGCGTTGCCGCCCGACGGACGGATCCGGCACGAGTTCGTCTTTGATTTTCGCCAGGGAGGACTCCATCGGGGCCAACTGCGGCTGGTGGGCGAGGACGGGCTGGCGCTGGACGACCGGCACTTCTTTGCCGTGGCAATCGATCGGGCCGCCCGTGTGGCGATTATTCGTGGCCGGCAGCACGAAATTCCCTACCTGGACGACGCATTCTACATCCGCCAGGCTCTCGCGCCGCACGGGGCGACGGAGTCGGCCATCGAGACGACGGTCCTCGATGCGGCGGAGTTGGCCGACGAGCCGCTCGGGCGGTATCGGGTCGTTCTGTGCGTGAATCTGCCGGCGCCGGACGCCTCGACGGCCCGGCGGCTCCGGCGCTACGTCGCCGAGGGAGGCACGCTGGTGTGGATCTGCGGCGACCGGGTCGAGCCGGACGCGTACAACCGGATGAATGGCGAGGCCGACGGCCAGTTGTTGCCGGGTGCCTTGCTTGGGGTCCGCGCGGCCAAGGATGAACCGGAGCGGGACAGTTGGAACGTCACGTTTCTGGATCAGGAGTATCCGGCGTTTGCCGATCTGACCGAGCCGGCGTCGCTGTTCGAGTCGATCCTCGTCTACAAGCACGTTCGTTTCGACGCGGCCGCGCCGGGGACTTGGGTGCTGGCGCGGCTCGATGACGGCCAGGTGCTGCTGGCCGAGCGGAAGGTCGAGCGTGGACGGGTTCTGCTGTTGGGCACGAGTTGCCAGGTGGATTGGACGAACCTGCCGCTGCGGCCGATCTTCCTGCCGATGGTCCTTCGATTGACCTACGAACTGGCCGGCGGCCCGCAAGGCCCCCGCGAGCTTCTGGCCGGCTCGCCGCTGGTGCTACGTTGGGAAGAAATCACACCGGGTGCCACTGGCGTCTCGCCAGTGTCTTCTGAGGCAGAGCACGGGCAAGATGCCCGTGGCACCCCCCAACTTGCCACGGGTGTCGAGATTCAATCGCCCTCGGGCGACAAGGTGCGGCTCAACGTGTCGGAGAACCAGGGTGCCACTGCTGGCTTGTCCAGCAGTGCGTCGGGCTCTGAAGGGGACAGTCCCATTTTTGCTGCGCCTTCGGCTCCGCAAAAATCGGGACAGTCCCCGGGCACGGTGCGTTACACCGACACGCACCGGCCGGGCATCTACGTGGTTCGCCCTCTCGGTGGCGCGACATCGGAAGAGATAGCCGTGTCGGTCAACATTGACCCCGAAGAGGCCGACCCACGGACGATTTCACAGGAACAACTCCGGCGCCACCTGGGCGGCGCGCCGCTGGTTTTCACCGACCGTCCGGAAGACCTCGCCGAGGTGTTCCGCAGGCTCCGTGAAGGACACGGGCTGCGAGACATCTTTCTCTCGGTCGTCCTGCTGGTGTTGATTTTCGAGACGCTCCTGTCCAACCGGCTGGTACCCAAGCCGAGTCACGACCGTGAGGGAGCGGCCCAAACCGCAGCATGATTTGCTGTATGTCCGCGGCAAGTGTGAGGCCGTCCGGGAATTCAAAACCGAGCCCCGACCGTGACGGGAGGGGTCCTCTGACTCTCCACAAGAGACAGGTTTCCTGTGGGTGTGTGGTCCCCAATTCGCAGCCAATAACCACCACGGTCGGAAGAAACTCACTCCGGGACCCCTCCCTTACGGTCGGGACTCGGTTTGTGCCTGGCACGCCATGACTTTTCACGGCTGCAATTCCCGGATGGCCTCACGGCAAGCACGGCGATGGCACCTTCAAGAACCGGTGCTACCCGGGGCCCGGGGCTGGTGGCGGGGGCGGCGCCGGTGGAGTTGCCGGCGATGGTTTCTCCTTGGCGGTCGGCTTTGGCTTGGCCGCTGGTGGAGGCGGCATGGCGCGCTCACCATAGGACGGCTCAGGTACGGTCTGCAAGATACGCTCGATGACCTGGTCGACGCCGACGCCTTCGGCATCGGCGTTGAAGTTCGTGAACAACCGGTGGCGAAGCACCGGATAGGCCATGTAGCGCAAGTCGTCGGCGCTGACGGCATAGCGGCCGTGCAGAATGGCTCGTGCCTTCGCCCCAAGGACCATGTTCTGGGCCGCCCGGGGACCGGCGCCCCAGGCGAGCCAATTCTCGATGAACGTGGCGCTGTCCTTCTGGCCGGGGCGGGTGGCGCGGGCGATGTCCACCGCGTAGTCGATCATGTGCTGGCTGGCCGGGACCTGGCGAACCAATTGCTGGATCCACAGGATGTCCTTGCCTTGCAGGACCGGCCGGATCTCGTGCACGACGCTTTGCGTCGTGGCCTGCACGATGCGGCGCTCTTCGGCGCGCGACGGGTAGCCGATGTTGATCGAGAGCATGAACCGGTCGAG
>CAZWWC010000079.1:0-13144 GCA_964637625.1 uncultured Planctomycetaceae bacterium | reverse complement strand
GCGGGTGTAGCTCAGTTGGCAGAGCACAACGTTGCCAACGTTGTTGTCGTGGGTTCGAATCCCATCACCCGCTCTTCCCTTTCCCTTTTTTCAACCCGGCGGTACATCCGTTCATGGCACGCAACGACCCCCCCGAATCCGACCCCATCGCCCCCGATGAAGAAGCCGTCCTGGACACACCCTCCCCGGAGGATGAAGAAACGGACGAGCGGCAGCCCATGGAGTTGGAGGTCGTGGTGGACAAGCGGGGGGCGTGCGAGCGACACCTGACCGTTTCGGTTTCCTGCGCGGACATCGATCGCTACTTCGACAAGGAGTTCACCGAGTTGGTCAAGAGCGCCGAAGTGCCCGGCTTTCGCCCCGGGCACGCGCCGCGGAAGTTGATCGAATCGCGTTTCCGGAAGGACGTGGGCGATCGGGTCAAGGGCAACTTGCTGATGGATGCGATCGCCCAGGCCAGCGACGACGAGGAGCTTTCGGTCATCAGCGAGCCGGACATCGACGTAGACGCGATCAAGCTGCCCGACGACGGCCCAATGACCTTCGAGTTCGACGTCGAGGTTCGTCCCGAGTTCGACGTGCCCCAGTGGAAAGGATTGAAGATCAACAGGCCGGTCCGCGAGTTCAGCGCGGCCGACGTGGACGCGCAGTTGAAAAAGGTGCTCAGCCGCTACGGACGCTTGATTCTGAAGGACGGGCCTGCGGAGTCCGGCGACTACGTAACCGTCAGCATCACGTTTTCCGACGGCGCCGAGGTGCTCTCGAAGGCCGAGGAAGAGGTGATCCGCATTCGCCCGACGCTCAGCTTTCGCGACGGCAACGTCACCGGTTTCGACAAGCTCATGGCCGGCGCTACCGCCGGAGAAACCCGGACGGGCAAGGCCAATCTCAGCGAGGACGCACCCAACATCCTGTTGCGCGGTAAGGAAGTCACGGCCACGTTCGAGGTGCTCGAAGTGAAACAGCTCGAGTTGCCCGAGTTGACGCCCGAGTTTCTGGAGTCGGCCGGCGGTTTCGAGTCGGAGGCCGACCTGCGCGACATGGTCAAGGACAACCTCCAGCGGCAACTGGAATACCAGCAACGCCAGCAGGCCCGCGATCAAGTGACCGCCGCGCTGACCGAGGCGGCCGATTGGGACTTGCCGCCCGAGCTGCTCAAGCGGCAGAACCAACGCGAGTTGCAGCGGGCCGTGCTCGAGTTGCAGCGAAGTGGGTTCAGTGAAGAGGAGATTCGCGCCCAAGAAAATGAGTTGCGACAGCACAGCATGGAAGCGACCGCCCGCGCGCTGAAGGAACACTTCATCCTCGAACGGATCGCCGAGGACGAAGAAATCGAAGCCGACGAAGCCGATTTCGATCAAGAAATCAAGCTGATCGCGGAGCAGTCGGGTGAAAGCGTCCGGCGCGTTCGTGCCCGGTTGGAAAAGGGCGGCATGATGGACGCGCTCAATAACCAAATCATCGAGCGGAAGGTAATCGATCGTATTCTGGCCGACGGCGTCTTCAAGGAGGTCCCTTACGAGTTTGACACGGGCGAGGTCGAAGCGGTCGACCAGGCGGCCGGCGGGCACGATGACGATATCCCCGACGCGGTGCCCGAAGGCCACCCGGAGCGTCCCGAGGAGGACCACGCGGAAGAAGCGTCGGGAGAGGACGAGTCGGCCGCCCCGAAGCAGGCGTCCGAGACGCAATAGGTGTTCTCCTTGAAAACAGCGCAGGCCGATTCCTTCGAGGTTTCCTTTCGTCGCGTGCGTCCAAGGTATCCTATCCTTTACACGGGTTCGACGACATTCACCCCTTACCCCTTCAATCCGGTTTTTCCATCATGAGCAGTTCTCGACGTCCACCCCTGGCCGATCCCCTGTCGGACTATCGCGACTATCAGCGCCAGCGCCAACTGACCCTGGGCGACCTGTTGCTGGAGAACCGGATTATCCTGTTGCAGGGCCCCATCCACGACGGAAACGCCAACGAGTTGGTGATGAAGCTGCTCTACTTGCAGAGCGAAAACCGGCGCAAGGACATCCATTTCTACATCAATTCGCCGGGCGGAAGCGTCAGTGCCACGCTGGCCGTCTACGATACGATGCAGATTCTCAGTTGCCCGGTGGACACCTATTGCGTCGGACTGGCGGCCAGCGGAGGAGCCGTTCTGCTGGCCGGCGGCACCAAGGAAAAACGATTTGCACTGCCGCACGCGAAGGTGATGATCCATCAGCCCTACGGCCAAGTCGGCGGCCAGGTCTCGGACATCGAGATCCAGGCCCAGGAAATCCTCAGGACGCGAGAGACACTCAACGAGATTCTGGCCCAACACACCGGCCAACCGATCGAGCGAATCGCCAAGGATACCGACCGCGACCACTACATGACGGCCGCCGAGGCCAAGGAGTATGGTCTGGTCGACGACATCCTGATGTCGCAGAAGGTAGCGGAAGACGAGGAGAAAGACAGCGAAGACTAGAGGCCATTTCAAAACGGTCATCCTGAGCGAAGCGAAGGATCTCCCCCCCCGCGAAAGCCGAGATTCTTCGCTGCGCTCAGAATGACAACAATCAGAGCACCGGTTTTGAAATGTCCTCTAATCATTCCAAAAGGATTACGATTTCAGAACCACCGATAAACACAGGTTGAGATTCTCCATGCTTTTGATTCCCTACGTGATCGAAAAGAGCGGCCGCGAAGAGCGGGCGATGGACATCTACAGTCGGCTGCTCAAGGACCGGATTATCTTTCTCGGCTCGGCCATCGACGACGACGTGGCCAACTCCGTCGTTGCCCAAATGCTCTTTCTGCAAGCCGACGACCCCAAGGCGGACGTCTATCTCTACATGAACTCACCGGGCGGATCGGTCACCTCCGGCCTGGCCGTCTACGACACCATGCAGTTCATCAACTGTCCGGTGGCAACCTATTGCCTCGGACAATGTGCTTCGATGGCCGCCGTGCTCCTGGCCGCCGGAGCCGAGGGGAAACGCAACGCCCTGCCCAACTCCCGCATCATGATCCATCAGCCCTTGGCCGGCATGGAAGGCTCCGCCGAAGACATCATGATCCACGCCAAGGAGTTCAGCAAAATCAAAGAGCGGCTTAACAAAATCCTCCTGAAGCACACCGGCCACCCGTTGGAAAAAATCGAGGAGGATACCGACCGAGATCGCTTCATGACCGCCGACGAAGCTCGCGATTACGGGTTGATCGACAACGTGATCGAGCACATGAGCTAGCGGTCTGTCACACTTGCCGTGTCGATTTGACCGTTGAGCGGGGCCGCTTGCGGCCCGTTGTCGCAGCCCTGTTTTCGCGCGGAATCAACGGCGGGCGAGGTGAACCCGCTAGAGGCCGTCCGGGAATTCAACTTGGCCAAAGACCGAGCCGCGACCGTGAGGGCCTGTTGATTTAATCCTCCTATTGTAGCGTGGAGGTGTTGGCGCTAAAGTAGGCGTATTCGCGGCAGACGACGTAGAGTTGCCGTTGTTTGGGGTTGCTTGGCGAAGGAGTGCAAGGATGACGTATTGGGCACCGGCCCCGCAGCAGCGCGAGCAGATGGTCCTGTTTCCGCAACAGCTCGATGAGGCCGTGCCGCCGGAGCATCCGGTCCGTTTGCTCGACACGATTCTTGGCCAGCTCGATTGGGCAGCATGGGAATCGCGGTGTGACGCCGAACAAAGAAGGCGGTTTTGCCCCCAATTACACGCCCCTGGCGACCGTGGACGCGGAGAGTGGGTTGATCGTTTCGGCCGACGTGATCGGGACGACCGACGAGGAACAACAGTTGGTGGCGGCCATGGAAGACGTGCAAGAGGGTTTTGGTCTGGAATCGCCGCCACCGGCCATGCTGGCCGATGGGCTGATGGCCACCGGCGCAAACCTGGCGGCGTTGGAACAGCGGGGTGTGACGCTCTATTCGCCGATGGCGACCCCGGATTCTGCGACGAATCCGGCCGTCCGGGACGATCCGACCCAGCCCGTGCCACCGGAGGACTGGGATCGTCTGCCGACGAAGAAGGTCAGGGTCCGGGGCAAAAGGTGCGAGCAGTTGGCGAAGGCGGCGTTCCTCTATGATGAAGCGCGACAATGTTATTGGTGCCCCCTGGGCCACCCGCTGACGCATGCGAAAACAACCAGCGAGGCGCTGCGTGGCGGGCGTCAGATCCGGGCCCGTTACCACGCCGACCCGCGGATGTGTGCCGGCTGCCCGTTGCGTGAGCGATGCGTGCAGGGCAACGCGAAGCAACGCCAGATCTCACGCGATCAGCATGAAGGCTTGCGAGAAAAGCACGCCCGGCGCATGGCCACGCCCGAAGAGAAGCAGAAGTACGCCCAGCGGCGTCACCCGAGCGAACGTCCCTTCGCCGTGATCAAGAACCATTTCGGCGCGCGGCGATTCTTGCTTCGCGGTTTGGATCGCGTGCGGATCGAATGGAACTGGCTGGCCACGGCGTTCAACCTGCAGCGACTGATGAACCTGATCGAAAGCCGAGCCGGTCCCACCACCGCAACTGCCGTTTCCTAACCACCTCCGCCCGATTGCCAGCGTTTCCCCCCTAACCACCAAGGGAAACCCTGCGCAACAAACCGGGCGGGGGAAAAGGGGGAAACCAGCCACTCTCCGAATTAAACGAAGAAAATCAACAGGCCCTTACGGGCGCGGCCCGGTTTTTGGATGCGCCGCGTCGCCGGGCCAGGTCACCGACCAGGCTTCGACCTTGCCGCGAGTCGAGACCAGCAGCGTGGACTTCCCGTCAAGCTCGACAGAGGCCACCCCCACAATCAGTTCGCCGTAGTTGAAGCGGTCGATCGGCTTCCCTTCGGCGGAGACGACGTGAAGGGAACCATCGGCGCCCACCAGCAACCATTGGCCCGATCGATCGGCCCGGAGCCACGCCGGCAAGACGAGTTCGACGAAAAGCCCCGGCAGGCCCTTGGGCAGTTCGTAGTTCCACGCCAACTGGCCGTCGGGCGTAAGGCCTATCGCCCGATTTTCGCTCAGCTTGGGCGCCGCCAGCCCACACATTTCGGTTCGACCGTCCCGGTCGAGATCGGCCGCGGCAATCCAATAGAGCAACTGTCCGCCCAGGTCCAGCTTGCCGACCACCTTGCCCTGGCCGTCCAAGGCGACCAGCGAGACCTGGTCGTTGGTGCAGAAGAGTCGGCGACGGCCGTCCGCCTCGGGCCCGCCGGCGGCCATTTTGAAGATATTGGCAAAGGTGCGTTGCGACCAGAGCACGTCGCCCGTCAGCGAGACGCCCTTCACTCCAACCACGTCGCGATAGCCCACGCAAATCTCGACCGTACCGTCACCATCCAAGTCGGCAATCTGAACGTCGCCGATCCCGGCGTGCGGAAACTTGTGCGCGTCGGCCGGAAAACTCAGCAGCCTCTTCCAGTTCTCATCGAACACGTGAAACTGCTGCATGCCGGGCATCTGGCCGACGTAGCGGCGCCGGCCGTCGGCACCCACGCCCAATCGCAAAAAGGCAATGTACTCCTCCGGTGGAAGCGCCAACTCATGCCGGGCGGCCACGGCACCCCGGGCGTCGAGCTCCACAATCTCTCGGCCGGCGTTGATCACCAGCAGTCGCGCCTGCCCGCGGGAATCGACCAACGGCAGCAGATTGCCTGGCATTTCGATCTCTCGACACGTCCAGAGCGCGTCGAGCTTCATGACCTTCGGCTTGCTCTTCTCGGCCAGGGACGACTGGAGGATTTCCTCCTGGAGGATCGTGGGGTTGACGAATACATCGCGCCGGATCATCTCGTCGAAGAATTGTTGATTCTGGGCCACCATCCGGTCGAAGGCCCCGCGCTGCTCGGGAAACACGTCCTTCCCGTCCAACAGCGTCTTGACGGCTTTGACGGTTTGGGCAAGCACCATTGGGCCCCCACCTCTCTGATAGGCCTGGACGACGCCCTTGGGTCCCAGGATGATCGTCGTCGGGACGCCCGTGACCGCCAATGCCGAATCGGCATGACGCTGCGAATCGCGATAGACGGGAATGCTCAGGCCCAGTTGGCCGGCCACCTTCTCGACGTCGGCGTTGGGGACACGTGGGTCGTCGATGCTGACGGCGAGAAATCGGACCTTGTCGTTGTCCTTGTAATTCTCGTAGAGTCGTTGAACCTCGGGGAGCGTCTCGCGGCACGGCCGGCACGACGTGGCCCAAAACGTCATGACCGCGATCTTGTCGGCCAGCAAGTTGCGCGTAAGCGGCTTGTTGTCCAGGCCGACGAAGAAGAAATCCGGCTCGCGGTTGCCCAACAAGGCGATGCTGGCCGGCACCAATTCCGAGACGACCTTCGCGCCACGTGGCATCTCGAAGCCAAACGTCTCGGGATCGACGCGGCCTCCGAGTTGGGCGCCGGTAAAATCGGCCACCAGCGCGAGCTCGGCGTCGGCCGCGAGTCCCATCTCGACCCGCAGCAGTTCGACCGGATACTCGAAACGCCGTAAGGCAAAGGTCTTCCGGTCGATCCAAAAGACACCTTTTCCGTCCGGGCGGCTGACTCCGACACGATAGCAGTCGTAATCGCCGATCTTGCCCGGCCGGAGCGATTGCGTCTCAGTCGCCTGGTACAACAGGGTTTTCAACGGGTCGTCGGCCAGCAAGAGCACCATCTGAACAGGCAGCCAACTGTAGACCCTGCTTGGGCCTTGCGCCATGGAATCGGACAGGACGACGTCGCCAAGAAGCGTTTCAGGACCCAGCACCGACGGCGCCGGCTGCCGGAGGACAAGGCGGGGCAGACTGGCGGAGCGGCCGTAGAACGTTTTCCCGTCGCAAACGATCTCACCCTGGTTGCATTGAAGGCGAAGCTTGTTCGGTCGGACCAGCGCGGCGGTGAAGTCCCACTGGCCTTTGCGTAGCTGGCCGTCTGCCTCGAACGCCATCCGAACCCGACCGGCGTCGGAGTAGCTGGGCGTGTATTTGTAGGCCTTCACCATTTTCTGAAGTATCTTTTCCGCCGAAGGCCCGTCCTTGGAACGCCGACCCGGGGCCGGCTTGGACACCGACGGCGAGTCACTCTGACCGGAATCCACGGCCGCTTCGGCCGATTGCCTCTCGGCCGGTGGCTTCTCGGTCCTGCCGCAGCCGAGAACCAGTACAAGCCCCAGAACGAAGACGACAAGACCACGATGGTTTCGGTGGTTTCTCATTACCCTTTTCCTTCCAATCCAATGGTATTCCTCTTGGAGCCGCGGCTACGTCGATGTCTGATCGACGCAGCCGACCAATTATTCTCGATGGTCGCCCCGGCGTAAACCTCGACTTCTTGACCGAGGGTGGATTGTATGGTTAAGATTGACATGGCGTGAAGATTGCAGAATTCTCCCGTTTGCCCCAAGGGGGCATCTTCTGCCCATGACTCCTATTTTGAGATACGGTCTTGACTCTTCGCTGGCGGTGGAGCCATGCGAGGGCACGCTGCTGGGGCAATGCGGGTCGCCCGGGGTGGAGCCGGTTGCGGACGTTCGGGCCGAGGTGCGTCGAGCCCTGTCCGAGCCGCTCGACTACCCCCCCTTCTCCGCCATCGTTACCCCAGGCGACCGAGTTGTGTTGGCCTTGTCCGAAGAGGTGCCCGGCCTGCCCGAGGTTGTGGCCGCCGTGGTCGATTGCCTGCTGCGGAGCCGTGTCGATCCCGAGGCGATCACCGTGTTGTGCCCGAGCCGCTCGTCGGAGCATGATCCTTGCCGGCTCCTGCCCGAGGCGGCCCGTGGCCAGGTTGCCTGCCTCTCCCACACGCCAAAGCGGCGGGAAATACTGGCCTATCTGGCGACGACCGAGGGGAGCCAGGCCGTGTTGCTGCACCGGGCCATGGTCGATGCCGACCTGGTATTGCCGATCGGGTGTTTCCGCGGCTCTTCGGCGGCCGGCTATTACGGCATCCACACGCCGGTCTATCCGACGTTTTCCGGCAGCGAGACGCTGCGCCGCTTTCATTCGAGCGCCACGCTCGACCCGCGAGGACGTCGCCGGGGACGGCTGGCCCAAGAAGCAGACGAAGTCGGCTGGCTCTTGGGCGTGAGCTTTTCGATTCAAGTGCTTCCGGCTGCCGGTGATCAGGTTTTCCAAGTGTTGGCGGGCAAGGTCGAGGCCGTGCGACGGCGCGCCGCGGAGCTTTACTCCGAGATCTGGCACGAGCACATTCCACGTCGAGCGAGTCTCGTTCTTGCCGCGTTGGAAGGCAATACGTCACAGCAGACTTGGGAGAATCTCGGTCGCGCCTTGGAGACCGCCGTCGGACTGGTCCAGCACGGAGGAGCTCTGGCCGTGTGCACGGAACTGGCCGCGGCGCCGGGAGCGGCGATCCAGTGCCTGAAGGCCGCCCGGAGTCGCGCCGAAGCGATCGGGCGGATTCAGGAGGAAGATGCCGACGACGCCGTGGCCGCGCTCCAGTTGGTCCGGGCGCTGGAGCATTGCAGCGTCTATCTCATGAGCCGGTTGGATGATGCCTTGGTCGAAGACTTGGAAATGATGCCCGTGGCCAACACGGCCGAGCTGGTCCGTCTGGCCGGCCGGTTCGAGTCGTTTCTTCTGCTGGGCAACGCCGCGTACGCCAGGGTGACGGTCGAGGATGATCTCGATGGCTGAGCTGGCCCGGATGATCGCCGATAACCTCGCTCGGGTCCGTGGCCGAATCGCCGAGGCAGCCGCCCGCGCCGGGCGCCAGCCCGACGCGGTCAAGCTGGTCGCGGTGACCAAGTACGTCGACGAGCATGACGTCCGCGCGCTGGTCGAAGCAGGCTGCACCACCCTGGGCGAGAATCGGCCGCAGCAACTCTGCCTCAAGGCCGAAGCGCTGCGCGACTTGCCGATCGACTGGCACATGATCGGCCATCTCCAGAGAAACAAGGTGCGTCGCATCCTGCCGCTGGTTGTGATGATCGAATCGGTCGACAGCGCCCGGCTGATGGCAGCCATCGATCGTATTGCCGGCCAACTGGGGCGGCGCGTGCCCGTCTTGCTCGAGGTCAACGTCTCGGGCGAGGCCCAGAAGCACGGTTTGGCCCCGGACGAACTCGAGCCGTTGGTAGAGACCCTGGACGCGTACGCCCATGTCGAGGTGCGCGGGCTGATGACCATGGCGTCACTGGCCGGTGAAACCGACACGGCGCGAGCCAATTTCGCCGCGCTAAGGCAGCTTCGCGATCGAATACGCGCCGATTGCCCCCAGGGCGTGAACCTGACGGAACTGTCGATGGGCATGAGCGGCGATTTTGAGCAGGCCGTCGAGCAGGGCGCAACGATCGTTCGCATAGGATCCGCATTGTACGAGCGAACCGGCCGATGATTCACCTTCAGTCCCACGCGGAAGGCACGATCTTGCCCGTCCGGGTCCAGGCCGGAGCGAAGCGTGACGAGATTCGTCCGCCGCAAGAGGGCTCGCTCCGGGTCTGCGTGACCCAGGCACCGGAGAAAGGAAAAGCCAACAAGGCAGTCATGGCCCTGCTCGGCCAGCGGTTGGCGTTGCGACGATCCCAGTTGGAGCTGCTCTCCGGCGAGACTTCGCGACAAAAGCGACTGCTGGTACGTGACGTGACGGCCTCGGAGCTGTCGGCCAAGATCGAAAAGGTGCTCCGTCCGGCGCCGGATTGAGTTTACAGGGGATCCCAAGCAGGGGTCCCTTTTTCGGGTGGATTTCTCCCAATTCTAGTGTCCACGCTTGCCCCGCCGGTCGAGTAACGCTAGACTGGAAACCAGCCTTGTTAGTGGTCGGGCAAATGGCACGTCGCGGTGTGTTGATCGGCGCCGGATCATCGTTTGGGGGAAGAAAACAACAAGGAATGTGGGATAGTGTTGCCTGTCTGGGTAATTGTGGCGTTGCCGCTGGCGTTTCTGTTGGCTACGGTCTTCTTTCTCTGGCGGCTTCTGCGGCGGGGCACCACCGCTCTTCATCGAGCGGCGGCCAAGGGGAACACGGCGCGCCTCGAGCAGCTTCTGTTGGCGGGCCCAAAACTGGTAAACTCGCCGGATCTGCTGGGGTTTACCCCGTTACAGTACGCCGCGCACTGGGGACAAGCCGAGGCGGCCCGATTGCTCCTGGCCCACGGGGCTGATCTGACGGCATACAATGGGTGGACGCCTCTGCACTACGCCGCCGCCGAGGGTCACGAGGACGTGGTGCGCCTTCTCTTGAAACATGGCGCAGACGTCAACGCAAAATCGTCGTCCGACGATTCGACGCCGTTGCACAGCGCGGTCATCAACCGCCGCGCGGAGATCGCGCGGCTGCTGTTAGAGAAGGGTGCTTCGATCGAGGCCAAGACCAAGTCGGATTGGACCCCCTGCCATTTCGCGGCCATCAACGGTGACGAAACCACGATGAACGTGCTTCTCGAACACCAGGCCGATTGGCAGGCCATGAACTCGGGCGAGAAGAGTCCGTTGGAGTTGGCGCTGGCCAACGGCCACCCGAGAATAGCCAAACTGGTGCAGCAACGGCAGAGCCAGCCCAAAGCCGCGCGGTAGACGACGAGTATCGTCGCAATGGCCCTGGCTTTGACGGAGTGGATCCATGTCCCTTCACTGGATTTTCGATTTTCCCACACGGATCGATTTCGGCGCCGGACGTTTTCGCAAGCTGGCCGACACCGTTCTTCCACTGGGCCGCAACGTCATGCTGCTCGGCTACGCGAACCGCACCGGGCTGGAACAGGCTTATGTCGAGGCCACCGACGCCTTGCTCAAGGCGAAATTGACCGTCGTCGAGTTTCTGCAAGTCCGCGCCGAACCCGATGATGAACTGATCTTCGAGGCCGTCAGAGCGGCCCGGGAGGAAGGCGTCGACGTGATCGTCGCCCTGGGCGGCGGCAGCGTGATCGACGCGGCCAAGGCCGTCGCCGGGCTCGTGGGCGGGGGTGGTTCGCTCTGGGAACACACACTGGCTAATCGCCGGGCTCGGCCCATCACTCAGGCGCTTCCGGTGGTGGCCGTTCCGACCACCGCAGGCACGGGGTCGGAAGTCACGCCGATGGCCGTCATCACCCAACGGGGCATCGGCTCCATGCCCGAGTCGCCGACCAAGGCAGCGATCTTCGGCCCGGCGATCTTCCCGAAAGTGGCGCTGGTCGACCCGGCCTTGTCGGCGAATTGTCCTTCCCACGTCACCGCCGCCTGTGGTCTGGACGCGCTGGCCCACGGCATCGAGGCTTGCCTGAGCCGGCGAGCCAACCCGATCGCCACGGCGCTCGCCCAGCAGTCCGTCAAGCGGATCGTCGCCCATCTGCCGCGGGCGGTGGCCGATCCGCGCGACGTCGAGCCGCGCGAGCCGTTGGCGCTGGCCGCCACGTTGGCGGGCATCGCCATGGGCGCCGCGGGCGGCACGGTGAGCCACTGCATTGCCCACGCGCTGGGCGGCCTGTTGCACGTGCCCCACGGTGAAGCCGTTGCGATTGCCACGCCGCCCAATCTCCGCTACAACGCCTCGGAGTGTTCGCCCATCTACGCCGAGTTGGCCCGGGCGTGCGGGTTGTCGGACCGCTCGCAGAGTAAGTTGGCCGACGCATTTGTCGAGCGAATCATCGAACTGATCGGCGAGGTGAACTTGCCCGATCGGGTCTCCGTACCCCACGAATCCCCCGAGCTGCTGGCCCGACGACTGGCCCAAAACGTCGTCGACGGCACGCCGAGTCCCCTGCAGAACAACCCGCGGAAGGTCGACCGGGAGGCACTCGAAGAATTGATCTTGCAGGTTCTTTGAGGAACCCGGGAGGGTATCCGGCAATCGAGGGTGGCATGCTCTCGCTTGCGTGAGCATGTTCTTCGACAACTACAGTGCTTGCCAGACCGGTGTAGCGGGTGCCACGGGCATCTTGCCCGTGCCATTATCCCAAGAACACTGGCGAGACGCCAGTGGCACCCTCGCAAAGCCACTACACTCTTGTAAAGAATGCTCTAAGCATGGCTACGCAAGCGAGGCCATGCCACCCGACGCTACGGCCTGGTGGCCGTGACCACCGAACTCATGCCCTCGTCTTTGACGGCCAACGTCGGCTCGACGAAGCCCACCGCCTGAAGATCCTCGGCCAGCTCCTCGAACGTAAAGGTTCCGCCGCCGGCGGTGGCGACCAGCATGTTCACGGCGAACAGCGCCCCGAGCCGCGGTCGGGTGCGCGACGGCTCCATCACCACGTCGCGAATCGCCACCTGCCCGGCGGGCACCAAAGCGGCATGAACCTTGGCCAGCAGACGGCGGTTCTGCTCGCGCGAGTGCTGATGGGCGATGGCGCTGACCCAGGCGAAGTCGGCTCCACCGGGCAGCTCGTCCTCGTAAAAATCGCCGGGAACAAGCGTCATGCGATCGGCAAACTCGCAGTCCGCAATGCGGCTCCTGGCCTGCTCCACCGCGTCGGGCAAGTCGAAGATCGTGGCGCTGGTGCCGGGGACGGCTCGCAGGAAAGCCATTGCCCACGTGCCCGACGCCCCGCCGACGTCAAGAAGATGCGAAAACCGCAGAGCGCCAAGCCGGCCGATCAGCTCGTCGGCCACCGGCGAAGAGAACGTGTGCATCGCCGCGACAAAGGCGGCTCGGTCGGCCTCGGCGCCGCGGATGCTCGGTTCTCTCGGGGCGGGCTGGCCCGAGCGGACGATCCAAGCCAATCGGCCCCACCACCGAAACATGTTCATCCGGTGGTGCAGCGCCGGGAGGAGGTTCCGCGGGCTCGTGCTGCAGAGCAACGGCCGCAGCGACTCGGGCAGGCAGTAACGCTCGCCTTGCTTGTCGACAATGCCCAGGGCAGCCAACGCGTCGAGCAACACGGCCGTCGCACGGCGGTCGGACTTCAACCGACCGGCGATTTCGTCAAGATTGAGCGACGCGTCGGCGAGCACGGAAAACAGATCGAGTTCGGCCGCCGCGCCGAGTATGCAACCGGGCATGAAGGCCGACGACATTTCGTGCAACCGGTTCTCGTCGATCGGATCGGATTTCATCGGTGGATTCCGTTGTTGAGCCGGTGCTCCCCCATGCGGAGGGTGACCGGGCTGAATCGTCATGGCATGCACCGCCGGGACTTCGGCCCCATTTGACTCGATGAAACCGGATCTGTCGACCTCTACGGACCAAGGTCGCGTGCGGCGCGCTGGAGGACGGTTAAAAAAATGACTCGCCCGCCCGAGGAAACTAGAATGGAAAAGGAGCA
>CAZWWC010000078.1:0-13337 GCA_964637625.1 uncultured Planctomycetaceae bacterium | reverse complement strand
GCCGTGCCGGAGCCGGGCTCGATCGTCCTGCTGCTGGGCCTGGGCGTGGCTCTGCTGCGACGCCGCAGATGCCACGCATGAGCAGTGCATCGTTGTCGAAAAGGAGAACTCGCGCAGAGAGTAGGGTGGGCATCGCCCACCAACAATCGCGCCGCATCGACATCAACGGTTCCGGTGGGCAGTGCCCACCCTACTCCCGATAATACTCGTCGGGGCGTAGTTCGTCATAGCGTCCCGTCGCGCGGAGGTGTTTGCGAACCTCCAGGCACAGGTGGCACTTGCTGACGTAGCCCTTCGCGTCGGGCTCGAAGTCGGGAGCCAGCCCTCGCCAAAGCCAAACCGGGCCGCCCTCGGCCAATTGGCAGTAGACCGGGTTCTCCGAGGTGTCGATCGCCGGATGCAAATCGTCGACGGTGGCCACGGAAATGCCCGGGCAGTGGCCCGTGTAGAGGTTGCCCAGCGGGTCGATGTGGAAGTGGGTCGTGTTCTCCAGGATGCGCCCGCAGTCGTCGCCCTCGAAGCTTTCGGCGGGGTGCGTCGTCAGGCCGTCGGCCAGTTCCTCAGCCGCGCGACCACCGGGCGTAAGGTAGCTATGAAGCCGCCAGAGACCGCCGTGGCTGGCATCGAGTCCGAGCAATCGAGACGACTCGTCCAGTGGATAAGTGCGATCCTCGTCGAGCTCACCGTCCATCCTATCGAGCAACTCCGGCGTCCAAATGATCACACCGCGCCCGCCAAACACGTCGGTGGCCGCGCGAACGGCCGTCTTCGTCTTCCTCAGGGGGATGAACTCGTTGTGAAACAGCGAGACACTGATCAATACGGCGTCGAGCCCAGCCTCGCGCAAGCGCAGGAAACTTTCCCGGGTGGTCCGGTCGTCGTCGCACCAGGACGCGTTGGTCTCGAGATAGTCGATCGAGATGCCCGCTCGGCGGGCCGACCGGATCGCGTAGAGCAGCCGGTTCCAGTTCAGCGTCGGCTCGCCGCCGGCTAGGTGAATCCCGTGCAGGGTGGGCTCCTTCGCCAAGGCGGTCATCGTCGCGTCGATCATCGACTCCGACATGAAATGCCGCTCGTGCCGCGGTGAACAACGATAGAGACAGTGCCTGCACGCATTGCTGCAGAGATACGTCAACATGACGCCGCCGGAGATCAGCGGTGGAACGGTCGTCGGCTTCGTGGTGGGCATGGCTCGGAGTGTCTTATTGATGTTTGCATTGCCATTGAACGGTGGTCATGGCCAAATGCCTTGAAACCGGGCTTCCGTTGGTCGCCCTCCGTTCATTCAGTAGTTCCAAGTTCTATTGAGACCCAGCATTGTCATTCTGAGCGCAGCGAAGAATCTCCTTGATTATCGAGATCCTTCGCTGCGCTCAGGATGACCTGCCGCGGTATCAGCCAGCCGAACTTGGAACTACTGTCATTGGCTATGCAAGGCTCGATAAAGCGATTCTCCAGGGAAACGGTGCGCCGCCGCGTGACCCAGCGCGAAAACACGCTGTCTTCTACAGAACACGGAGACCCAATTCCAAACGAAGACGTAGAATCAGAACAAACACCATAAACAAAATCGCATTAGTCAATGATAGCATGTTTTTCGATGGAAATCTCACAAGGACGATCATTCCTTGGTGGATGGAGATTGTTGTTCCGTACTGAATTTCCCGTGGAAACGCATCCCGATTGACCGTAACGCTTCGCTTCTCGTGTTGAGGACCGAACGGTGGCTCGCGAAAAAACGGGAAATATCGAAAAACTCCGGCTAATTGGAGAAGCCAAACAAGCCGGTAAGACATGCAGGCTAGAGCGCGTCAGGGACAACTGTAGCGGGTGCCACGGGCATCTTGCCCGTGCAGGCACTGGCGCTGGCGCCAGTGGCACCCTCAAAAAGCCGCTACACTTAGAATTGATGCGATCGAGAAGCAATGTCTCTGCATGAAGCCAATGCACTGGAGAGCAGGGCGAGCAGCCAGTGGATCACTCGACGTGACCGGCCGGCGCGTGGCCGTGGGGCGCAGCGGCCAACCAGGGGAGAATCCGTCGCCGAATTTCCACGACAATGAAGAAAGAACCCGTCACGCAGATCAAGTCGTCCGGCAATGCCCGGGCGGCAACCCAATCCCAGCTCTCCCCGGGCGTGGCGCACGTCGGATAGGTGCGTCCGGTCAACTCTTTGGCCAGATCAGCCAGGTCCTGGGCCGCCGCGGCCCGCGGGTTGTCGAGGTATCGCGTGAAGACGACCTGGTCGAAGACTCTCAACAAGACCTCCAACATACCGCGGAGGTCTTTGTCCTGGCCGGCGGCGAAAATGCCCCACTTCCGCCGCCCGGCAAAGTGCCCCTGGAGGACCTTCACCAACGCTTCGGTCGAGGCGCGGTTGTGGGCCCCATCCAACACGAGAGTAGGGCGGCAGTTGAGGATCTCCACTCGACCCGGGCAAGTGGCCCGGGCCAGGCCGGATCGCACGGCCGCCTCGGGCACGTTGCGGCCGGCTCTTCGCAGCTGGCCCACGGCGGCCAATGCCACGGCGGCATTGGCCACCTGATGGCGTCCGGGCATGGCCAACCGGAGGTTGTCGAGTCTTGCGTCCGGCGGCTGGCGGTAGTCAAAAGAGGAACTCCCCTTGGCTGCGTCTCTTCCAGCGGTGAGATTGATGGCCTCGAAATCGATTCCCGCTTCGACGAGCCGACAGTCGAGCCGCCGGGCGACTTGTCGGATGATTTCGCGGGGCTCCGGCTGCGTGACTCCACTGACCACCGGGACGCCCGACTTGATGATGCCCGACTTCTCGGCCGCGATGGATTCCAGGTTGTCGCCCAGTTGCGCCGTATGATCGAGGCTTACGCTGGTAATCACGGTAACCAGTGGCCGACAGACGTTCGTCGAGTCGAGCCGCCCGCCGAGACCGACCTCGAGCACGGCCACGTCGACCGCCCGGCGGACGAAGTGCAGAAACGCCATCGCCGTGGTGATTTCGAAATAGGTAGGCTGGTTTTCCGTCGGATCGGGACGGGCGTGTGCGTCGCGATCCATCGCCTCGACGACCGGCTTGATCACCTCGACCAGTGCCACCAGTTCGTCGGGCGAGCAAGCGCGGCCATCGGTGGCAAAACGTTCCTCGATTCGCTCCAAGTGGGGAGAGGTGAACAGACCCGTGCGATAGCCGGCGTCGGTGAGGATCGTCGCGATCATGGTCGCGGTCGATCCCTTGCCCTTGGTGCCCGCCACATGGATGACCGGGACACCACGATGGGGGGATCCCAACCGACGAAGCAACTCGTCCATGCGATCCAGCTTGAACCGGCGCCAGCAGTACGGCACTTGCGGCATCCGCTCGTAGTTGATGCGGCCAAGCAGGTACCGGACGGCTTCGTCGCGGCGTTGGTCGTCCGAATCAGTTCGTGTGGAAGGCGCCATGGAGAATCCGTCGTTTCTGATCGTCCCATGTGGGGCTATGGTAACTCCATTTGAACATGTGTCTCCGGACTCGGCGAGCCCCATCCCCGTCGACCGGTAATGCCCCAGAATGCCCAGAATCGGAAGTCCAGGATTGAGAGTCCAGTCCCATGTCCCGCATGGCGGGGGTGTTTTGGGGAAACACATTATTATGTCCCGAGAGATGTCCGGATTAAATCGGGATCCGCATCACCGCCAATCGAACCGAACGGGGCCTTTTCGTCTTGGCAAAGAAGACCAACTCGGCCAGATGCCGTACCGTCTTGCAAGCATGGGGGGGCTGGCCTATAGTAGGATTCTTGTTTTCGTGCTGGTCCCTTAGATCTGAACCATCCGGAGATCGGTGACGTAAAACGTACTGGAAGGATGTTGCGCAACTTGGGGATACTGTCGATCTTCGTACGGTTCCAGGGCGGGTGGCCTACGCGGCCGGCTTTGGGCATCTCGATGGGGACCGCGTTTAAGGCCTATCCCAGAACCGGGCTGAACTTGTCATGCTGAGCGAAGCGAAGCATCTCAATCCCTTGCATGCCAACCAGATCCTTCGCTGCGCTCAGGATGACATGCATCGCCGGAGAAGGTTCCGGAATAGGCTCTTAGTTGAATTGATCACCTTTCTGTAGTCAGACGAGGCAACTCCATGCCAGACGAAGTGATTATCGAAACGAGGAACCTCACGAAGGTCTATCGCGACTTCTGGGGTCGCCAGAAGGTCCGCGCGCTGAAGGCCCTCGACCTGGAAATCCGTCGAGGCGAAATCTTTGGGCTTCTGGGGCCGAACGGATCGGGTAAGACGACCACCATCAAGCTCATCCTGGGGCTTCTCTTTCCGACCAGCGGCGAGGTTCTTTGCTTCGGCCGCGACGCGACCGACGTGACCAAGAACGAGCGGATCGGCTACCTGCCCGAGGAGTCGTATCTCTACAAGTTCCTTTCCGCCGAGGAAACGCTCGACTTCTACGGGCGGTTGTTCAAAATGTCGCGCAGGCTGCGCCGACAGCGGACGGCCGACCTGATTGAGCAGATGGGGCTTGCCCGGGCGAAGAAACGACAATTGCGCGAGTACTCCAAGGGCATGACACGACGGATCGGGTTGGCCCAGGCCTTGATCAACGATCCCGAGTTGATCCTCCTGGACGAACCGACCACCGGCTTGGACCCGTTGGGCACACGGGACATGAAGCAGATGATCCTGGAACTGCGCCAGCAGGGCAAGACCGTGGTCATGTGCAGCCATCGGTTGGACGACGTGGAGGACGTTTGCGACCGAATCGCCATTCTTTACGAAGGCGAACTCAAGGAACTGGGACGTGTCGACAGTCTTCTGAAGGTCCGCGACGTCACGGAGATTCACGCGCGAGGGCTCAGCGAAAAGGCCCAGCAGGAGATGCGGCAGATCATCGATCGTGAAGGTGGGGAATTGATCTCGATGGGCAACCCGACCACCACCCTCGAACGACTTTTCCTGGATATCATCGAACAGAGCGAAGCGCATCCGGGCCGTCGTGTCCGAGGAGTGAAGGACGCCTATTGATGTTCGGCAAAGTAATGCAGTGGCGGTTGGATGTTCTCCCTGCAAAACCGGCCTCCCGTTGGTCGGCCTCGTTGCATTACTTATCTGAGGGTCAATGAATCATGGTTATTGAAACAGAACAGCTTCCGTTTCATGAGTGGATTCTCTGGGCGCCGTTGACCTGGCTGTTGGTGGTCGTGGTCCTGTTCGTGGTCGGTGTGTTTCTCGGTTCTCTGGTGGCCGTGGTCCGTCACGGTCCCGCTCGGGGCTTGGAGATGACCGCCAAGGTGCTTCACGCGGCCGCCGGCGATCTGTTTTGCATGTCGCCGCGACGTGTCTGGGCACTTGGTTGGCTTGCCGTCAAGGATTCGCTTCGTCGCCGCGTGGTGGTCGTTTTCATTCTGTTCGTGGTGTTGCTGCTGTTTGCCGGGTGGTTTCTCGATCCGGGCAGCGACCATCCCTTGCGGCTGTACATCAGCTTCGTTCTGACGGCAACGAGTTACCTGGTTTTGCTCTTGATGCTGTTTCTCAGCGCGTTCAGCCTGCCGACGGACCTGAAGAACAAGACGCTGCACACCGTGGTCACCAAGCCGGTCCGGCCGAGTGAAATCGTCCTGGGGCGAATGCTCGGTTTTGCGGCGCTGGGGACGTTCCTCTTGGCGTTGATGGGCTTGATCAGCTACTTTTTCGTGGTCCGAGGTTTGGCCCACACGCATGAAGTCGTCGTGGGCAGCCTGGAGGCAATCAATCCGGGCGACGATACCGCCCGGGGTGACGTGCCGCTGAAGGGCAAGAGCACCAGCGTCAACAACCATCGCCACGACGTATTGTTGGGCCGAAAGGGAAGAGGTCGCCTGGAAATGGCACAGGACCATTTCCACCGCGTCGAGAGCCGACAGCAAGGAGACAAAACCGTTTATGAAGTCGGCCAGCCGGAGGGGATGCGGGTCGCCCGGGTTCCCGTCTACGGAAAGCTCCGCTTTCTGGATAGGCAACGCCGGCTGGCGGACAAAGGCATCAACGTCGGCGACGAATGGAGCTACCGCGGCTATATCGAAGGCGGTAGCTTGGGTGCCGGCGTTTGGACCTTCGAAGGGGTTACCCGTAAGCAATTCCCCGAGCGTATCCAATTGGAGATGACGCTCGGCGTGTTCCGGACGCACAAGGGTGACATCGAGCAGGGGGTCACGGGAACCCTGTTGCTGCGCAATCCGAAAACGGGCCTGACCGTCGAGGCCAAGGTTTTCGCGGCCCGGGAATTCTCGACCGACGTCCATCGCCTGCCCCGGAAGCTCACGCCGAGGAACGTCTACTATCTGGCGAAGGAGAAGGATAGCGAGGGCAAAGTCAAATATGTTCGCGAAGCGATCGGCGGCAACCGTAAGCCTCAATACGACCTGTTCGACGATCTGGCCGAGGACGGCCGCCTGGAAGTCTGGCTGCAGTGCTTGGATCCCGCCCAGTACTTCGGCGTCGCGCAGCCCGATTTGTATCTTCGAGCCCGCAACGCCTCCTTCGCGCTGAACTTCATCAAGGGCTATTTCGGTGTTTGGATGCAGATGGTGTTGGTCATCGGTTTCGGCGTGATGTTCAGCACGTTTCTGAGCGGCCCGGTGGCCTGGATTGCGACGGTGGGCATGCTCGTCGGCGGCTTCTGTCGTGGATTCGTGCTCAAGCTGGCGCTCGGCGAGACTTACGGCGGCGGTCCGGTCGAATCGTTCATCCGCCTCATTACCCAAGACAACGTTGTCAGCGACTTGCCCGAAGGGTTGCGGACCACGGTAGCCCAAACGGTCGACGCGGTGCTTCAAAGGGGCTTATGGGTGATCGCGCAGATTCTGCCGCCGCTGGGTGAATTCGACTGTGCGAATTACGTGGCTTACGGGTTCAACATCTCGGCGGATTGGATTGGCCAGCGGGGTTTGACCACATTGGGTTTCGCCGTCGCGCTGCTGGTGGTCAGTTATTTCTTCTTGAAGACACGTGAGGTGGCCAAATGACCGCACGTCGCCGCTCTTTCCTTCGCAAGATCATCTACGGCACAGCCATTCTGCCGCTTCTTTTCGTGCTCCACTGGCTGGGGAGCCCGTCGACGCTCGATACCGAGACGGCGAAAGGTTCACGCGGCGGGGTGTTGGCGCAACAGCGGGAAAAAGACAAGCTCGCCCAGGTTTACTATGGCAAGATCGATCCGACCAGTGAAACGCTCAAGCTTGTCACGCTGGGTATGCGGGGTATTGCAGCCGACATCCTGTGGATCAAGGGCATCGAATACCAGAAGAAAAAGGACTGGACCAACCTCTCCGCCACGCTCAATCAAATCATCAAGCTGGAGCCCAACTTCATCGACGTCTGGCGTCATCAGGGCTGGAACCTCTCCTACAACTGCTCGGCCGAGTTCGACGACTATCGTGAGCGTTATCGTTGGGTTATCAAGGGAATTGACTTTCTGGACTTGGGTACCACGTACAACGAGCGAGAGCCGCGGCTGCTTCGCGATATCGGCTGGTTCATTGCCCAGAAGATCGGCCGTAGCGACGAACATCGCCAGTTTCGGCGGCTCTTCGCCGCTGACGAGCCGTTCCACAAACGGATTGGCAAGCACGTCCGCATCCGCGAGGGCCTCGGCCCTGACGGCAAGCCCGACAACTGGCTCGTCGGCAAGCTCTGGTTCCGCAAGGCCGAAGAACTGATCGACAGCGGGGGTGTGTCGCCGCGCGGCATGAATCCTTTGATCTTCCGGTCCCAGGCGGCGATGTGCCAAATGAACTGTGCGGCCGCCCTGGAACAGGACGGCGTGTTCGGCGATGTGGCCCAGTGGCAGTGGCAACAGGCCTCGAAGGATTGGGATGCATTCGGTCAGTTTGCTATTGCCACCTCGAAAGACTGGGCGGTCCGGCTGGGCCAGTTCGATCAACTCAAGAAGAACAGGCAAAAAGTCCTCGACCGACTCGACGCGCTGGCGCCCGGCGTACGAGAGAAGCTGTACAAGAGCAAGTTGGTGAGCTTGACTGACGAACAGCGCAAGGCACGGGCCACACCCGGGCCGAAGCGCACGTCGGAACAGCACATGCTGGCTGCCAAGGCAGAAGCGCTTCTGGAAGTGAGGCCTTACGAAATCGCCCGCAACCGTGATATGCCGCGTGAGAATCGTCCCAAGGCGAAGGAGCTGCTCGAAGAGATCGTGAAACTCGACGATCGAATCGGGATTACCAAGAGCTACCGTGGTGTGGTCAACTACGACTACTGGGATCAACGGGCGAAGATAGAGCAACGTAAAGAAATGATCACCGCTCGGAAGCTCGTCTATGAGGGTGGCGAGGAGTTGGCCAAGGGCAACCTGTCCAGTGCCGCGAGCGCCTTTGCCGACGGTTCGCGCGCCTGGTATCGCATGTTGCGGGAATACCCGATGTTGATGACCGACAAGGCCACGATCGACGACATCGATGAGTTGCTCGAACAGTACGGAAGGGCGCTCGACCAGGATGACAAGCTCTTCCCGTACGACCCAGACGACCTGGACAACCCGCGTAACCCGCGCAACTTCGCCCTGGCGCAGTTCGTCCGCGCACAGGTAAAGGACAGC
Organism: uncultured Planctomycetaceae bacterium; assembly: GCA_964637625.1. GTDB lineage: Bacteria > Planctomycetota > Planctomycetia > Pirellulales > Thermoguttaceae > UBA11386. Next base: position 4,782 of record CAZWWC010000078.1, on the reverse strand, counting down.
AACAAGATGCACCGGATTCGCTTGAACCGGAAGAAGGCCGAGGAGGCGGAAGCCGCGGGCGACTTGGCCACGGCGAGCACCTTCTACGAGAAGGAATTGCACAACTGGAGAGGGTTGATCGCCGATCTGCCCAGCCTCGAACAGATGAGCGACCGGGTCACCGGCGAGTTGATTCTGGCGGCGATCCGCAAATACGCCGAAGTCCTCACGAAGCTCAACCAGGCGATCCCGGATGATTTCGTCCTGCATCGTTTCGTCCGCGTCCAGATGGAACACGACCCGGAAACACACAGGGCACAAATCGCGATGGAAGCGGCACAAGCGGCGATGGAAGCGGCGCAAACGGCGTCTGAAAAGGGCCAGAGCGCCTCTCAGAAGGAACACCTCGCCGCTGCCCGTAAGGCTTACGAGCAAGGCTTCGCGCTCTGGCGCAGCGTGCTGGAGCGTTACCCTACGCTGGTGGCCGACAGTACCTTGGGAGAAGAACTGCTCGTGGTGATCGACGAGTATCGACAGTTGCTCGACCAACAGCAAGCCCAGATGCCCAAGGATTTTGTCCTTCAGGATATTCTTGATCGCTATGACCAGCCATGACGGCCCGTGGATGCTCTGGCAGCCAAAATGAAATTCCCGTCGAAGGTACCTCCATCGCCCACACCCGAGTTGATTGGCTCCGGCCCGGCCATGCAGGAGGTCTACCAACTCATTCGCCAGGTGGCCAAGTCGAACGCTTCCGTGTTGCTTTTGGGCGAAACCGGAACCGGCAAGGAGCTGATCGCCCATGCCGTTCACCGGCTTAGTCCCAGGGCGAGCGGTCCGTTCATTCGGGTGAACTGCGGGGCGCTGGCCGAGAGCTTGCTCGAGAGCGAGCTTTTCGGCCACGTGCGCGGCGCGTTCACCGGGGCTGTCAACAATCGCATTGGACGCTTTGAGGCCGCTCACACCGGCACCGTCTTTCTCGACGAGGTCGACTCGACCACGGCGAAGCTCCAGGTGAAGCTCCTCCGCGTGCTCCAGGAACACGAGTTCGAACGCGTCGGGGACACGCAGACCATTCACGTCGACACGCGCGTCATCTCGGCCAGCAATCGCGATCTCTCCGAGGAGGTTGCCGCAGCCCGTTTTCGCGAGGATCTCTACTATCGACTCAACGTCGTGACGGTCTACGTTCCGCCGCTACGCGAGCGCCGGGAGGATATCCCGGAACTGGTCGCTCACTTCATGCGGGTTTACAACGAGGAAAACAACCGCCACGTGCCTCACATTACTCCGGATGCGATGCGCGCATTGGAGGAGTACCGTTGGCCGGGCAATGTCCGGGAATTGCAGAACTACATCGAAAGGGCGATTGTGTTGGCGCCGGCCGATGAACTGACGCCGGATCTGTTGCCCGAGGCCGTGTTGGGCAAACGGCCACCGCGGATTGGTCGGACCGTAGATCTCGAAACACTTGCCGGTGCCCTGGTGGAGCAGGGGATCGCCGATGCCGGTCCTCAAGCGGAGAATCTGCATGCCCGGATCGTCAATCGCGTCGAGCACGAACTCATCACCCAGGTGATGAGCCAATGTGAAAACGTGCAGATCAAAGCGGCCGCCATGCTGGGTATCAACCGCAATACGCTTCACAAGAAACTGAAGCAGCACGGGTTGGAGAAATAGAACGCGTCTGACAAACGTGTAGCGGCTTTCTGAGGGTGCCACTGGCGCGAGCACCGATGCTGCATGGGCAGGATGCCCGTGGTACCCGCTACCCATTCGTGTGGGGCGAATCATGCTGTCTATGCTAATTCGTCGCGGTCCTGCCGGTCGTGGAGACTCGGCCCTCCGGTTGCCTCTCTAAGAACGTGTTTTGAAAAGGGTGCCACTGGCTGCTTGTCAGCCAGTGCTGGCCACCAAATGGGCTCAAATACAAGGGCGGGCGAGCCGCCCATGGCACCTGTGGATGGGCTACAGCCATTTTCAAAACACGTTCTAAGGCACGTTCTCGCCTGATCCGGCTCTGGTTTGCCCGTCCTTTACATATGAAGGAACCACCAAAGATCAGTGGTTCTTCCTTGACACGGTTCTTCGACGAACTACTTATACTTGGGGCCGTTTTATCTGCACGAATTCAGTACAGGCCGGAGTATCTATTGATGGTCGCAGAAGTAGTGCAATGATGATTTGACGTTTTTGTCCATGAAACCGCCCGCCCGTTGGTCGGCCTACGTCCACTACTTATGCGAACGTCCCTAAAAGTTCCTCCAGGTTCTGTGAACATCGAGAAGCGATCTACAGCTTCTGTCCTCCGGAAAAGCCATGTTGTTTAGTCTGTCCCTCAAAGAGAAGCTTTTCGCGGCCTTTCTCACCGTAGGTGTCGTCGCCCTACTCGTCACCAGTACCGGCTACCATGGGCTTGAGCAAGCACACCGAGAGGTCCGCCAAGCCGATGATGTCCGACTGTCCAGCGCCAAGTCGTTGCTGGTCATCAGCGAGGCCCAGACCACAATCAGGTCGGCCGAGCGGCTACTCACGAACCGGCGCCTGAGCGGGGAAGACCGGCAGAATCTGTATAGCGTGATTGCCCGGTGCTGGGATCGGGTGGACGAGGCTCGGAGGACGTACCGGCGGCTGCCGAAAACGCCACAGGAAGTCAGGCTCTGGCGCCAATTCGAGTCTGCCTGGAATCAGTGGAAGGACAAGCACGAGAGGGTCGTGGCCCTAGCGAAAAAAAGGGACGAACTGCTCGAGGAGACTCTCACTGCCCAAGATCCCACCATCGTCCAATGGGACAAGCGGTTATCCAACTCGCACCAAGCCGCTCGGGAACTCTGCCGTAACGTCGAGTCCGTTCTGAAGAGGATGATTCGGACCAACCTGATGGCCGGCAAGAAAGAACTTGTTGACTCGCAAGCACGAACCACCTTGGCCTGGATCGTCATTTTTTCCGGAGTCGTTCTCAGCATTCTGGCCGCCCTCATCCTGAGTTGGGCAACGGCCCGCTCGATTGCCAAACCACTGCAGAAGACCATCGACGTCCTGGGCGCGGTTGCCGAGGGAGATTACCAGCAGCAGCTTGACGCTCACCGTAAGGATGAAATCGGCCGTGTGGCCTCCGCCTTGAATACGACAATCGAGGCACTCCGGGCGACCCGAGATCAGATCGAGGAAAAAACCTTCCTTTACGAGAGTATGCTCGACGCCATTGCTCATCCTATCTTCGCAACCGATGCTGACCTCAACTGGACGTTCATCAACAAAGCCACGGCGGATCTCAGTGGGCTGGACAAGGAAGAAGCCGTCGGCAAGCCGTGCCACTTGCTCGGCACAAACATCTGCAAAACAAAGAAGTGTGCCATCTGCCGAGCAAAGGCCGACGGGGAGCACGTCACCGGGGAGTTCATCGTCGAAGCACTGCCCGACCATCACTTCGTCGTTGACGCCATCGGAATACGGGACCGGCGCGGCCGGATCATCGGCTATGCCGAACTCATCCGAGACATCACCGCCCAGCGACAAGTATCGGACTACCAGAATGTGGAAACTGAGCGACTGGCGAAGAACCTGGGGCGGTTGAGCAGCGGCAATCTCGATCTCGATACGACGGTGGCCGACGCGGGCGAGCATACACGCGTGGTTCACGATTACTTCGCCGGAGTCAACACGACTCTGAGTCGCACGGTGGAAACTCTCCGTGCCGTGCTTGACGACGCCGACATGCTGGCCGGCGCGATCCATGATGGGCAACTCGACGCGAGAGTCGATCCGGCGAAACACCAGGGCGACTACCAGAAGATCATCGAAAAACTCAATCGTTCGCTCGCGGCGGTCGCCGCTCCCATAGAAGAGGCCAATCGCGTGCTTGTGGCCATGGCCGACAAGGTCTTTACCCAGACCATTGATCGTCATTTTGCAGGCGATTACGAGACGCTGCGAAACAGCATCAACACGGTTGCCGAGGACATTCGGATGACGCTGGCCGAGATCAGCGACAGTGCCGGGCAATTCAACGAGAGCTCGCGTCTGATCGCCAGAAGCTCGGAAGCGCTGGCCCACGGAGCGGAAACCCAAAGCTCGACCGTCCAGCAAATGAGTGCTTCGCTCGAACAGCTATCGCGTTCCATCGATGCCGTGAAACAGAGCGCGGCCCGTGCGGATTCCACCGCCCAAGCCACAAACACACTGGCCGAGCACGGCGGCGAAGCCGTGAGGAAATCGATCGAGGCGACGGAATTGATTCGGGCGAGCTCAACGCAGATCGGCGAGATCATCCAGGTGATATCGGAAATTGCGGACCAGACGAACCTCCTGGCACTCAACGCGGCCATCGAAGCCGCCCGAGCCGGTCAGCATGGCATGGGCTTCGCCGTGGTGGCCGACGAAGTGCGCAAATTGGCCGAGCGATCCAACCAAGCGGCCGGTGAGATCTCCTCGCTGATCAGGGAGTCGACCCGACGCGTCGAGGAAGGATCGCAATTGAGCGAGGAAACCGGTATCGCGCTGAGGGAAATCGTTGCCGGCGTGCAAGAGACCGCCGGCAAGATCGCCGAAATTGCCGACGCCACCACGGAACAGGCAGCTAGTGCCAAGGAAGTCTCGGCTGCTATTCAGATTGTCGCCGAAGTAACCGAGCACTCCGCCGCTGGCAGTGAACAAATGGCTTCCAGCAGCGAAGAACTCCGGGCGCAGGCGGATACGCTACGTGAGTTGGTTGCCGGTTTCGGCACGCGGAAAACCGATGCTTATCTTAAGCACGAACGCTGAGCCACGCGTGCCATCGTGCGACTCTTCCCGGCGGCACTA
>CAZWWC010000077.1:0-13571 GCA_964637625.1 uncultured Planctomycetaceae bacterium | reverse complement strand
ACTAGACCATCACGTCCCTGAACGCCTCCTTCAGGGCGGCCAGCCCCTTGACGCCTTGTGCTTCGCTGACGACCACGCTGACGCACATTTCACTCGTGTCGATCATCTCGACATTGATCCCCGCGGCGCCGAGCGATTGGAACATTCGGCCGGCCACTTCGGTATGGCTCCGCAGGCCGATCCCGTAGACCGACAGTTGGGCAATCTGCGGGCAGCTTGTCGGCGGCCGGCAGCCGATCCGATCGGAGATGCGGCTCGACGTCTCAAGGGCTCTGGGAAGATCCTCCTTCGGGAACGTGAAGCTCAGGTCGGCCGTACCCTCGCCCGAGTAGCTTTGTACGATCATGTCGACGACAATTCCCGCGTCGGCGATCTCGTCAAACACGTCGGCGGCCAGCCCCGGCGTGTTGGGAATCGCATGAAACGTCACGCGCGCCTGGGACTCGACCAGCGCAATCGCCTCGATGATCAAACCCTCCATTCCTTGCATCTTGACGACACTATCGGCCACGTTGGAAGGCTTCGCCGGAAGCACGTCACGCTGTGCGGCCGGCCTCGGCGGTTCACGCTCCAACTCAAATGCCCGATGGACATGTTGCAGCGCCTCGACGGCCGATTCCCGTGCGACCAACGCGGAGATCTTTATGTGGCTCGTGGTAATCATGAGAATGTTGATCTTGGCCTCGGCCAGCGCGCGAAACATCTTGTTGGCCACGCCGATCTGCCGGGCCATGGGGAGGCCGACGACCGATAGACAAGAAACATCGTCGGCGTGGCTATAGGCCAACGCGCCCAATTCGGCAGCCGCTTCCTCGACCGCCGTCAGCGCGGTGGGCAGATCGTCACGGAAGACGGTCAGCGAGATATCGGCCAGGCCGTCCTCGCCCACGTTCTGCACAAGCATGTCCATGCCCACGTGCTTGGCGGCGACCGCCGAGACCAACGTCAGGGCCGCGCCGGGACGATCGGGCACGCCGCTGAGGCTGATCCTTGCCTGGTCCTTGACCAACGCCGCGCCGCAGACCGCCTGGCCGGGCGACTCGGGCTCGGCCGTGATCATCGTGCCCGGACTGTCGCTCAGACTGCTCCGCACGTACACCGGCACGGAGAACTTCTTGGCAAATTCGATCGACCGGTTGTGCATCACGCCCGCCCCGGCGCTGGCCAGCTCGAGCATTTCGTCGTAGCTGATTTGCGTGACGCGCCGAGCCTCGGGCAGCAGCCGTGGATCGGTCGTATAGACGCCGTCGACGTCCGTATAGATTTCACAACGATCGGCGCCCAGCACCGCCGCCAGCGCCACGGCCGTCGTGTCGCTGCCGCCGCGGCCGAGCGTGGTGATGTCCAACTGCTCGTTGACGCCTTGAAAACCGGCGGCGATGACGATCTTGCCCTGGGCCAGCGCTTCCTTGACCCGAGTGGTCGAAATGGACCGGATTCGGGCCCTGGTGTGCGAGTTGTCGGTCATGATACCCAACTGCGCGCCGGTCATGCTGACCGCCTGATAGCCCAGCGATTCGATCGCCATGGCCATCAACGCCACGGTCACCTGCTCGCCGGTCGACAGGAGCATGTCCATTTCTCGCGCCGGGGGATTGTCGTGAATCTCTCGGGCAAGCGTAACCAACATATCGGTGTTCTTGCCCATGGCGCTGACGACCACGACCACCTGGTTGCCTTCCATTTGTGCCCGGACGGCCTTGCGCGCGGCGGCAAGGATCTTGTCGCTGTCGGCAACGCTTGTGCCGCCGAATTTTTGAACCACAATGGACATGGGTGTGACTACGGTTTTGCTGTTGGCTCAGTGCTACCAAGCCATGTTTAGCGGGCGGGCTTGCCCGCCGTTGCCACGGCGGCGTTTTCGTGCAGGATCAACGGCGGGCAAGCCCGCCCGCTAAACAACGACATCCCACAATAATGTGCTGCGGCAACGCGAGAGTTTCTCACATGTTCCCCGGTTGTCAAGTCCTTTCTCCGAGAAAAAAGGACATCATCCGCCAGCCTTCGTCGAAGACCAGATCTGAACCCGAAGGCGCCAGGTCGTCATAGGTCGTGGCCGCATCCGGCTCGATGCCCGCCCCGGCCATGGCCAACGGCACCGATCCGTGGGCATGGGTCTTCGTGCGGACCGGCGTGGGATGGTCGGGCGTGACGAGGATCCGGTAATCACCGCGTGTACGAAGTGCGTCGTGCAACGGAGCCACAATATGACGGTCGATTTCCTCCAACGCCTTGATCTTCGCCGTGACGTCCCCCTCGTGCGAGGCCTCGTCGGTGGCTTCGACGTGGACGCAAATCAAGTCTACCTCATCGATCGCCTTGCAGGCCCAGCGGCCCTTGGCCGCGTAATCCGTATCCGTGTAGCCGGTGGCCCCGGGCACGTCGATCCGTCGCCAATCCATCAAAGTAGCCAAACCTCGCAGGAGATCAACCGCCGTGATCATGGCCCCGCGTATGCCGTGAAGCTCGGCGAACGTCTCCAGTCGCGGAACGCGTCCCTCGCCCCAGAGCCACATGCTCGTGGCCGGCAGCTTGCCCGCGGCTGCTCGGGCGACGTTCACCGGATGGTCGGCAAACAACGTCATGCTCCGGCTCATCAGATCGGCCAGAAGATCGCTGCCCGGTCCGCGAGGATAGCCGTCGATGACGCTCTTGCCGGTCAGATCGTGGGGTGGCATGGTTCGGGTGTCGGTGGAAAACGGCACTTCCTTCCCGCCGGCCGCGCGACACACCAGCAGGTTCCGATAGCTGACGCCCGGGAAAAACTCCAATCGGTCCGAACCGAATGCTTCCTGGGCCGAAGCCAGTAACTCCGCGGCCTCTTCACTGGCGATGTGCTCGGCCGTGAAACTACGCATTACCTGGTCTTCAATCGTGACCAGATTGCACCGCACGGCCCAATCGTCCGGCCCGAGCCGGATGCCTTGCGCCACCGCTTCCAGCGGGGCACGGCCCGTGTAGTGTTGCAGCGGATCATAGCCAAACAGGCTGAGATTGGCCACGTCGGACCCGGGCGGCAACGCGTCGGGGACAAAGGTTGCCCGCCCGACCACGCCCGAGGCGGCCACGCGGTCCATGGCCGGCACCCGGGCGGCCGCAAGCGGCGTCTTGCCACCGAGCGACTCCTGCGGTTCGTCGGCGCAGCCGTCGGGAATGATAATGGCGTATTTCATGGATTCAGAACGTGTTTTGAAATTCAGTTTTCGGCATGCTAGGGGTGCCATGGGCGGCTTGTCCGCCCTTGTTTTTGACCGGGTGCCATGGCCACGCAAAGCGTCCCGGCGCGCCGGGATGCGGTATTATCTTGCCTTTCCCACATGCCCACGACAAGCGTGGGCATGGCACCCGGCTGGGAAAAAGGGGACAGGTCCAATTTGTGCGCAGCACCCTTCGGGCCGTAGGCGGCAAATTGGACCTGTCCCCTTTTTCCTCCCTTACCCGGCCACACGGGCCCGGGTGCCTCCGGGCCGGACAAACGGCAGCTTCCGGATCGCGTCGACCGCGGCCGCGATTTCGCCTTCGGTGGTTTGCTGTGTCATGATGACCAGGCCCGCGCCGCCGGCGTCTTCCGGGTCCTCGTATTGAAACAGCGAATCGATGGCCGTGTTGTGCTCTTTCAAGACACGGGCCGCTTCGCTGGCTACTTCAAGCTCTTTTGCAACGTTCAGCCGGAGATAGTACCGACCGGGGGTCTTTTTCGGGTCACGGGCCGAGACACCACCGGCGTCATGATCCGACCAGAGATTGAGCGCGTTAAACGTAATGGCACTTCGGCCGGCGATCGTGTCGATCAGATCGGCCACCACGGCCGAGGCGGTGGGGTTCTGCCCGGCACCGAGTCCTTGGAAAAACACGGGACCGACCGCGTCGCCGACGACCTGAACCGCGTTGAACGCTCCTTGGACCCCGGCCAGCGGCGTGCCCTCGGGGATCAGCGTCGGCCCCACGCACAGGTCGAGCCCCTCCGGGCCAAGCTCGGCCGTGGCCACCAGCCGAATATGATAGCCCATCTCTTGCGCAAAAAGAAGGTCGCCCACTTCCAGCGACTCGATGCCCATACGCGGGATGTCCTCCCAGTTGACCGTCGCCCCGAAAGCCAACTGGGCCAGGATCGCCAGCTTCTGTGTCGCGTCGGTGCCGTCGACGTCCATCGTCGGGTCGGCCTCGGCGTAGCCGAGCCGCTGCGCTTCGGTCACGACTTCGCCGTAGTCGATACCGTGCTCTTCCATTTGCGTGAGAATGAAGTTGCACGTGCCGTTGAGGATCGCTTCGATCGACTCGATCCGATTGGCCGCCAGGCACTGTCCAATGCCCGTGATGATGGGAATACCACCGGCGACGGCCGCCTCGAAGGCAATCGACCGGCCCTTCTGCCGGGCCTTTTCGAATAGCTCGGGGCCATGGGTAGCCAGCAGGGCCTTGTTGGCCGTGACCACGTCCTTGCCGCTTTCGAGCGCTCGGAGCATGATCGGTCGGGCCGCGCGGGTGCCGCCGATCAACTGGACGACGACCTTGACTTCAGGGTCCTCCAGCGCCCGATCCAAGTCGTCCGACAGCAGCCCCTCGGGCAGCGTAACGTTGCGCTCCCGCGAGAGATCCTTGTCGACGACATAGGCCAGCTCGACCTTTTTCTGGGCACCTCGGGCGATCCGGGGCCCTTCTTCCAGCAGCAAGCGTGCGACGCCCGATCCGATGGTTCCGAAACCGATTAGCGCGACCTTTACTGTTTCCATGTTTGATTCCGTTTCTGTTATTGTAGGACAGCCGCCCTCGGCTGTCTTTGTAGTCCAGTGGTCCTGTTCGTCACTGTCCCGGCGCGCCGGGATGGCAAATGTGTAAGTGAAGGGGAAATGGAAAGAACGGGAAAAGGGGAATTGTTATGTATGAATGACTGATAGACAAGGATTCTAATGTCCAAGCTTCCCATTTCCCCCCTTTTCCCTTCTTAGAACGTGTTTTGAAATGGGTGCCACTGCTGGCTTGCCCAGCAGTGAGAAGCGAATTTCCCGGCAAAAACACTGCTGGACAAGCCAGCAGTGGCACCCTTGGAAGAGCTACAACCATTTTCAAAACACGGTCTTACACAAAACGCTTTTGCCACACGGCTAACAGGTTATCACTTTTTTTCCTTCGGCGCCGACGTGGGATCTTCAGGCACCGGCGTGGCCAATTGCTCCTCCGGCTCGGGCAACACCGGCCCCTTCGGCGGCCGCATGAGCACCTCGACGTGGGCCGAGAGATCCTTGGCCGTCATCGTCACGTCCATCGCCAGCCCACGGAACCAGCTAAGCGGCGGAGCCGTGTAGCCCGGCGGAACCCGGACGTTGAAAAAGCTGCCGCCCGGGCTGGTTTCCAGGGCGGTCGAAGTCCAATAGCCGAGCCCGTCGTCCGTCAGACGATAGTCATACCGGCCCCCCAAGGGACACACCAACCGCGCGTCGAGAATCAGTTCGGCGGCCGCCTTGCAATCGGGTCCCGGGACGTGCAACTGCTGGTTCATGGCGTGCATGAGCTGGAGGTTGCCCAGGCAGGTTGCCCGAGTGCGAAGATAGCTCATGGTCCCGAGCGCCGGCGTGAGCCGTGCGCGTGAGACGTCGCCCACCCGCAGCCGGATCTGCGCTGCTCGCTCGGCCGGCTCGAAACGCAACTGGGGACACACCTCGGCCAGCACGCTGGGCTGGAAGGAGAAGACGGTGAATCGCTCATCGCGATGGCGCCACATGCCGCCCTCCTGTCCGGCCGTCCCCCGCGCGTCGGCCGCGCCGCCAATGCGTCGGTCCAGCAGGCCGAGAAAGCCCAACGGGCCGGTCGTGCCGACGTAGCCGACCAGCATGTTCCTCAGCCCACCGGCCGGTACGAATCGTCCTTCGACGAGGTCAAAAGGCAACCCGAAATCGCGCAGGCCCGCGAACACCCGCTGGTTAACCAGTTGTGCCTCGAAGGCCGCCAGGTCGCCGGGAATTGACGCCAGCCGGTCGCGATCGGCCGGGCCAATCCACTCGGAGAGCCGCTCGAAGTGTCGTCGGGCAAACGGGTTAGCGTGGATATCCAGCACCACGCGCTCGACGCCGTCGGTGGGCGCGTGACGCTTGACGCCGACGATCATCGGATCGAGCCGGCCCCATTTGGCATGATAGAAGTCGAGAAACTTCTGGTAGGCGGCCGCTTCGGCCGGCGCCACCCGGCTGACCGGCACGTCGGCAGCCGGCAGGAAGAACCCCCGGCGGCCTCGCAGGCTGTCGACCGCTTCACCTTCGAGTAACTGCGCGCGGCTGCCGTCGGCCCGCGGCCCGAACTCCGGCGGCAGGAACCCTCCGGCGATGAGCTGGCGGATCGTCTCGCCCGGCTTGCCCTCGGTGGCCGACGCCAGAGAAGCCATCTCGAGCAGTTGGATGTCGGCGGTCGCCTGCAGTCGCCGCGAGATTTCGATCCAGTAGTGGGGGCCTGCCATGTTGCGGAAGAACGCGTCGGAAAGATAAACAAACACGGTGTCGTCGCGGGCCAGGGGCATGATGGTCCGCGCGTGGCGAAACTCGGCCGAATCGCCCAGGGAACCGGCCGAGTTGGATGGTTGGGTGCCACGGGCATCTTGCCCGTGCTCGTGAGCCAGCACTGGCGACACGCCAGTGGCACCCGACGCGCCGGCCGAATCGCCCAACGAGTCGCCGTCCTTCTTGCCCGTCTCGATGAAACGCCGCATGAGCGTCTCGGAGGTGGTCACGAACACGTAACCCTTGTCGGCCAGGTAGAACGACCGGACCGATCCGTCGGGCGAGCTGAGCAGCGAGACGTCTCGACCGGCAACCTTCACCTTCTTCTCGCTCACTCCACCCCGTTTGATACGCTCGGACCGCTGCCGCTTCAAATCGTTTTCCAGAAGGAAGCTGTTTCGCGCCTCGAACAGAATGCCGAAGGCGGCGCCCTCGCGCATGAACATGTCGGTACCAATGATGGCCACGTCGGAGATGACCGTCGGGCCGAGTATCCGGCTCAGCGCGGTCTGCTTCAGGACGAGCCGCTCCTCCATGCGGCGTGACTGGCCGGTGTCCAACCCTCGCATCGCAATCAGGTTGCTCAGATCGTCACCCCAAATCTTGAGCGTGTCCTGGAGCCAGAGGAAGTTGTTGTAGTTACCCAGTCGAACGTAGAGACATTCAACCGGCACCCGCCCGGCGATCGGCTCGATCTTGACATCCTTGGCCGCCGGCGGAAGCGCCAGCGGCGGCCACCGGGGCGGCTCGGGCAGCGGCAGCGTGGCACGCTCGGCCGAGGCACTCCGGCCGAGCATCCGGTCCCGCGCGATGGCCAGCCGCACCTGCTCCGTGCCCAGAAACAGGCCGAGTTGACCTTCGAGCTGGTCCTGCCAGGAACCTTCGTCGGCCGACTCGGCCGGCGGCAGTCCAAGCCGCCGGGCCAGCATGGCCTGAAGATAGTTGCTCACCACCGGCGGATAATTGCCCGCCGGGCGGAACAACCCCTTCGGTTTGGCCGTGTAGTGGTGCCACCACGCACCGAGCAATGCCCGATGGGCATGTGGATCATGACGCGGTTGCAGGACAAACTTGTGTGCCGCACGGGCCTGCAGCGTGACTTGTAGCGGATCGCTGCCGCGAAAGAGGAAGTAGATGGTCAGCGTCGGCGGTCGCTTCCAGATTTCCTGCAGAATCCCGCCAACCTGTTCCCGCACCGGCCCGCCTCGCAAGAGCGGTGAGCCGAGCAAGAGGTCTTTGACCAGGGCATTATCCGGCGGGGTCTCGACGACCGGGTAGAGGATGCGACCGTCGGGAGTCGACACCGCCAGGCCCTTGGCCCCCAGCACGGGTGGCATCGTCTGGTCCGACAAGGGAAGACTGATGCGTCCCACGCCAAACGGCTCGCCGGCAATCGCCTCAGCGCGTAGGGCCCAGGCGGTGCTTGGGCACCAAACCAGCCACGTGCCGGCCACAGCACATGCCCAGATCAGCGTTCTAGCAATTGCCGAGATTCGATTCCAGCACATGATTCTCTCCTCGTTCCTTCCTGGGGCGGGTGGTATGCTCTCGAAAAACGTAAGAGCCTGTCCCAGCACCCGACTGAACTCGTCATGCTGAGCGAAGCGAAGCATCTCAATCCCTTGAATGTCAACCAGATCCTTCGCTGCGCTCAGGATGACATGGATCGCCGGGGAAGGTTCTGGGATAGGCTTTAAGTATGTTTCCTACCGCCTCAGCGAGTATACCGTTTCGCGTGGCGACGCGTGAGCCCGGGCAGTCCCGCCTTCCCCACCTTTTGGGCAGGTAGGGCATCCGCTGTGGCCCGTACCCTCGCCCAGCCCGGCATGAAGCGATATCATGGAAAGACAACACAAACGCCCTCCAAGGTGACCGAAGACCAACGGTTTTTCACGACTTCTTGCCCGATGGCTACCGAAACTTACACCCCGCTGACCGAATTCGTCTACTGGATCCAGGCCGACGACGCCCATGCCGCGCACCATCTGGATTTGTTGCGGCAAGTCGATAGAGTTCTGTCAGGCCGAATCGAGCCGGCTACCGATGATCGGGCCGCGCTGGCCGACCGGCTTGAGCGATGGCGCTACCAGTGGCTCAACGAGCGGTGCGGCCGGATGACCGACGAGGACCGTGGGCTAGTCGACGCGCTGGATTTGGCGGCCAACCGGCTTGCCGGTCGACCTGCTCGGCAGCCCCGCGCGGCACGCGCAATAATCAATCCTCTCGACTCTGGACTCTCAACTCTGGACTCTGGGAGGTGGCTTGACCCCAAGACGCCCCTGGACGAGTTGACCGATCGGGTGGCGCGGCTCACGGCAGACCGTTTTGGCGTCGGCGACGACTCGACCACGCACCGCCGCATGCTGCTTTACGCGCCGCTCTATCTGTCGAGCTTCTGCACGAACAGTTGCCAATACTGTGGGTTCCGCTTCGATCAGCCGATCGAGCGGAAGCACCTGGGCATCGACGAAGCGGTCGGCGAGGCCGAAATCCTCCGCCGGCGCGGTTTTCGTCACGTGCTTCTGGTGGCGGGCGACTTTCCCCGGCTGACGCGAACCGAGTATTTCACGCAGATCATCGCCCGGCTTCGCCAGATGGGCATCACGCCGGCGGTTGAAGTCGCCCCGCAGCCAACGCGGGCCTATGGCCAGATGGTTGCCGCGGGCCTGTGCGGCCTGACGCTCTACCAGGAGACCTATCAGGAGGATCTCTACCGGCTTTACCATCGGAGCGGAACCAAGGCCTCGTTCGACTGGCGGCTCGAAGGTCTGGAGCGAGCGGCCGAGGCGGGCGTCCGACGGCTGGGGCTCGGCGTGCTGCTGGGACTGGCCGACCCGCGCGAGGACGTCCTGGCCATGATCCGCCACGCGGACTATCTGCGGCAACGTTTTCCCGATCGCGGCCTGGCATTCAGCCTGCCGCGGATCCACGACGCCCCGTCGGATTTCCACGCGCCCTACAACATCGACGACGACCTGTTCGTGCGGCTTTACTGCGTGTTGCGGCTTGCTTTTCCCGGCGCCAATCTGGTCCTTTCGACGCGCGAGCAGCCGGCCCTGCGCGACCGGCTCGCGAGCATCTGTATCACGCAGCTCAGCGCCGGGAGTTGTACCGCGCCGGGCGGCTACGGCCACGAAGCGCCCCAGGGACAGTTCCCGGTCCACGACCGGCGCCGCGTCGATGAAGTGGTTGATCGGCTACGCGCCGAAGGCTTTCGACCGGTGTGGAGTTTCGACGAACTGGAGCAGCAATCGTGAATCGTAGGTCAGGCTGTGCCTGACAGCGATCGGAATCCTACTTCAACGAGCGTCAGGCACAGCCTGACCTACGTGCCGTGAACGTTGATCTTTTTCACAAGAAGCGAGACGCGGCCTGGCGAGTTTTGCCTGTTGTCGTTCTTGGATGCTGCCTGGCCGGTTCGGTTGCCCTGGCCGAACCCCCGGCCGGCAAGACGCCCGTCGTGTTGGTCCACGGGATGGCCTGGAAGGTCGATCGGTCCCCACCGGTTTGGGGTGCTTATGAACGGGACCGCAAAGGCCGCAAGCGGTGGACCGGCATGATCGGGTTTCTCGACGCTCGCGGCCTGGCCTACGGTGGGACGTTGCAGGCCGAGCGTGGCCGGCTCGATCTGCCCGAGGGCTTGAACACCGAGGGCACCAAGGTCGATCCCCGAAAGGCCCGGCTGTTTGTGCTCGAGTTTTCGCCCAGCGCCAACACCGACGGCCTGGCCCATAAGGGACTCGAACTGGCCGAGGCCCTCAGGCAGTTGCGCCGCTATACCGGGGCGAAAAAGGTCGACGTCGTTGCCCACAGCGCGGGCGGGCTGGCGGCGCGGACGTACCTGCAGGGCGCGCTAGTGGGCGTCGGCTACCGGGGCGAGGTGGATCGGCTGATCACGATTGCCACGCCCCACCTGGGCACGGCCATCGCCTCGAAGGTGGGTGATCTGCTGGGCACGCGAGCCACCTCGTTGAAGCCCGGCGCCCCGCTGCTGGAGCAGTTGAACCGGCGTCTCGATCTTCCGGCCGACGTGCGTTTTGCGTCGATCGTGGTGCGGGGCTTTGCAGCCGACGTGCGAGGCAAGGGCGAGGCTTACGAGAAACTGGTCGACCGCGAGTTCGTCGCGCGACTCCCGATCGATTATCGCGAGGGAGGCGACCAGGTGATCCACGTGTTGAGCCAAAACCTGCGACTGGCGCCGTGCGCTGCGCGCTATGAGAAGGCGTCGGGTCGGCCCGTGCAATACGTCGTGGCTCGCGTCGATGATCCTTCGCCTTCGCCCCTCGGACGCCGTGTGCACGGCGTGGAGCCCATGGACGAAGGAGTCCAGCGGCTGGTTGGCCAACTGCTGGAAGAGGGAGCTGACTTCTGGGAAGCAAAGAACCAGCAAGAGCGGAAATCCTGGCTCGACGACCAGGCACGGCTGCACGCGATTGGGGTGATCGAGTCGGAAACGCTTCGCGAGCATTCGGGTTCGGAAGTGAAGCGCGTCGAGCTGACCAGCATGAAGCCGGGCAAGAAGAAGGGCAACGTCTGGTGGTACGCGTTCGACGGGAAGGCCACCTCGGCCAATCGCGTGATTCCCCTGCGCCGCCGCACGACCCGTGTGCGAGGAACGCTCCAATTGGAGTTCGACCGTTTTGGCCGCGTCGTTGCCGCCCGTTGGCGCATCAAGCAACGCAAGGAGTAGGTGCTTGCACGCACCAAGAAGACCTGGTTTCCGGGACATGGCACGGGTGCCCGGGCCATAGCGCAGCGGTGGCCCGGCGCACAAAGTCACTGGGGCATCCCGGCGCGCCGGGACCCCAGCCACCCAGCCGCACCCTATCTGCTAGAGCGCGTTTCAGATTACTGTAGCGGGTGCCACGGGCATCTTGCCCGTGCAGTACACTGGCGAGACGCCAGTGGCACCCTTGAAAAACCGCTACGCTTAACTGAAATCCGCTCTAGGGTACTTGTGGTAAGATCTGTTGCCGGCGGTCCGACGGCCTGGCTTTTTCCGGCCGCGCCACAGGACGGTTTCTCGAGGTTTCGATCATTCTTATCTCGACATCACGGGCCGCTAGCTCGCCAAGCATTACGAACGAAACCATCGGAGCCACCACAACCGCGGAGCCCAACGGGATCGTCTGGCGGCGAATCGACTCGATGCCGGCGTCGGTCTTCCGCAACGTGCACACGCTCGGCCGAAGGTGCTTGCGGATGGCCGGGGCCGAGGGCAACATCGATATCTTCAGGTCGATGCCTTCGCGATGAAGGTCGCTGAAGACGGCCTGAACGAATATCGGTACCAGGGGATAGACTACGTCGAACACCTGGCGCGTATCGCAACGCGCAAACACCACGGGCCCGGCCGAGGAGGAGAACTGCTCGGCGACCGACGACAGGCTCCCGAGCGACTTGAAATCCTTGCCCCGGGAAAGATAGGCCTTGACGTTCTGCGGCATGGCCGCGACGATCAGCTCCTTGTCGGTCAGGCACCAGGCCGGCGCCAAAAGAAAATCGTCGTCTCGGCTGTCGAAGAAGAAAACGTCGTGGCCGGCGAACTTGAACTGCTCGATTCGCGGTGTGCGATAGTGTTCATGCTGCGTCAGCTCGGCTCGGAGCGTGGCCAACCACTTCCCGTGGGCGGTCGCCAGCCGTGGGCGATTCCTGACGTCGACCACGCCGGTCAGACCGGTCACCAACAGCCCACCCTCACCCGGCGAACTGTAAACGCGCCACGTGTCACCCAGCGTCCCAAGGACGTCACCGCGGAGATTGATGTCCAGGTCACTCTCCATGTACTCCAGTGCTTCCGTGAAATACGCGTGTCCGCGCGGGTTGAGCTGTTCGAGCACTGAAAGGAACGCGTCGAAGACCTTACCCGCGTCGATCTTGGCCGCCACGGCGACCGTGGCGTCGGCGGGAATCACGGCAAGGTCTCTTGCGCTGAGCCGCCCCTCGACCATCGTGCCGAGCATGCCTCTCGGTTCTCCGTCGGTGGCCAGGAGCGTCCGGGTGACGTAGTCCTGCCGGTCCAGGCCCGAGACCGAAGCCAGCCAACTCACGTTGTCTAGCCCGAACGCCTGGAAGACCTCGGCCGGGATCGGCATGCCCATTTCGGCGGAAGTGAGCATTTTCAAATTTACGTAGGAGACGGTCGAGACACGCTCGACGGGCAAGCGCCGGCGCAGCCGGGTCAGCCACTCGGGGCTGGGTGTTTCCATCCGCGCGAGGATCTTCTCGGCGTTGCCGTGGCCCACGCCGACGACCAGGTATTCACCCTTCGTCCCCCAGGTAATCTCCGGTGCATCGGGATCCAACCTGAGCCGATACCAAGTCTTGCCCTGGATCTCGACCTGCTCGGCCATACCGCGGAGCAAGGCCGCCTGCTGGCTGACCAGCCAGGTCTTCAGCTTGGCGGCGTCCGGGCCGACGTGGACCAGCACGCCGCCGCGAATCTCCGGACCGCGAGGGCTCATCTTCAGTTCGGAGACGAACATGGCCGCCGGATGGGTCAACAACATCTTGACCCAACCGGCGATCTCGTCGACCAGTGGCACGGCCGCCGGCTCCTCTTTCTTCACGGCCTTGCGGATCGAGGCCATGATCTGTCGCTCCAACGCGGTGAAGAAGTGTTGGATCTCCGGCTCGGCCAGGAGCTGCTCCAATTGGTTCGTGCTGGCCGCATCCGGCGCGGCCATGCCGGACCAGGTGGTGTAGAAGAGACACTGCTCGGGCGCCACGCGGGCCATCATCGGGTCTTCCGGCGCCGGCGGCACTCCCAACGGAAGCCCTCCGCCCATCATCCCCCACAGTACGACCAGTTCCATGATTCCGGGAACGACTACCATTGAATGCATCGTGTTTGTCCTCCTTCTCGAAACGCTTCAGATGGTTTGCTTTTGGGTCAGGACGGGTGAGAGCCTGCTGCCCACGCCCGCCGGCTTCTCGTCTTTGCATGGTTCGCCGTCGATAGTCAAGTATTGACTATCTGTCGCCCGGGAACGTTCCATTTATACCAATGTTGCGTCCATCCGGCGACAAACGACGGGCAAGAAGACGGAGAAACGGCCCTGGCGGGGGGCATCCCAACAG
>CAZWWC010000076.1:11282-13658 GCA_964637625.1 uncultured Planctomycetaceae bacterium | reverse complement strand
GTCGAGACCCGGCCTACGTGTCTGGTATTGTCCCCGGCCGGCGTTTCTGCTAGCAAACGCCCGTAGTATTGCCATGCTTTGCGGTAGAACCGATGCGCGAACGTCCGCCCGAGAACCTCGTTTCCCTGTTGGAAAACCTGCGACTGGCCGGCCCGGCCGAGGTGGCCGCGGTCCAGCGCCGGGCGCGACGCCTGGCTCGGGGCTTGCCGCTGTTCGTTTCGGTTTGGGTCGACGCGCTGGTGAAGGTCCGCCTGCTCACGCCGTTTCAGGCCGCCGAAATCAACGCCGGACGAGGCGAACACCTCCGAGCCGGACCCTACGTGCTCTTTCGCAAGCTGCACACTCTGGGTTTCGCCGAGGTCTACCAGGTCCGGCATCTTGAAACCGGAGCCCTGCGGCGGCTGGCCACGTTCCGCCCATCGGCCGACGAGGCGGCCGCGGTGGCCGAGCGGCTCGAACGACTCGCGGCGGCGTCCGATTCGTTGCCGCACGAGGTGATTGCGCCGCTGGAGGCCTGCGGCACCGATGAAGAACGACTCTGGGCCGTCTGCGACGCACCGTGCGGACGCTCCGCGTCCCAGTGGATGATCTACCACGGCCGCTTTCCATCGGAAGCCGTCTTGCACATTGCACGGAGGATGATGCCGGGGCTGGTCGCGCTGGAAGAAGCCGGGCTTTGCCACGGCGATCTCCGCGCGGCAACGCTACTGTTGGACGAGGACCCCGACGGCAAGACGGTCGGGCCGCGGCTGCCGTTTCCCGGTCTTCGGGCGGTCGTCCGGCCACGGGAAGGCTACGCGGAGGCCGATCTGCCACCCGAGCTGTTCGACGGACTCGCGCCCGAGCGCGTCCGCGACGCCGCGACGCCGGCGGTGGCCAGCGACGTTTATGCCTGTGGGTGTTTGTGGTGGCATCTATTGACCGGGCGCGATCCTTTGCCGGGCGGGGATGGACTGACGAAGCTCCAGGTGGCCGACCGAGCGGCCATTGCCGATCCGCGGCCGTCGGCGCCGGATACGCCCAAGGTTCTGCTGGACGTCATTGGCGCCTGCACGCAAGCGGCGCCCGAGCGGCGCCCGGGCAGTATGGCCGAACTGGCGACCATGCTCGGCCCGGCCACGCCACGCGGAGCGGTCTGCCTTCGACGTGCCTTGCCACGCGACGTCATGCGAAGGGCTCGCCGGCAAATGGTGATCCATCGACCGCGCGGGGCTCGATGGACGAAGGTGTGGCTGGCCGCGGCGGCGGTCTGTGCGGTCGCGGCGACCGCGACTCTGGCCTGGACGCTTTGGCCGGAGGGTCATCCTCCCTCGGGCAAGACCAATGCGCACCGGCGCTCGACGGCACCGACAGACATTCCCGCCATCCCCGATCTACGGCCGGATGCCATTGCCGCGATGGAAGCAGCAACCGCCGCCACGGCGAACGATTCGACCAACAAAGAGACCACGCACCCGGAGGATCTCGTCCTCCCCGCGGACCAGCAACGCTCGCCGGTCGCTCGGCTGCCGTTGCGTTCAGGGCATCGGGTCCACGGTCCGCCGGGCAAGAGGATCACGCTCGGCGTCGCCCGCCGGGGACTGCTCGTCGAGGTGCCGGGCGTGGTCTTTGAGAACATCGACTTTGTCTGGGAACACGCCGGTGAGCTTCATGAGAACGAAACACGCCCGGCGATCCTCTTGCTCCGGGCGTCGGGAGTCGAGTTGCGGGGCTGCACGTTTCGATCGACCGATGCGGCCGTCGACGCCGTTCGCTGGATTCACCCGACCGACAGTCGGCTTTCACCCCTTTCGCTACCCAACGGCCGGATCACCGTCGATCGGTCTGTTTTTCGAAACGTCGACGCCGTCGTCGACGGCCACACGCGCGGGGCGACGGCCATCCGGTTTTCGAACGTGTTGCACGTCGGCGCCGGACCGTTGGTCCGCTTGAATCGTGCGCCCGGGCCGGATGAGCCGGTAATCCTTTCGCTCGACCGGACCACGCTCCGTCGGTCGGGGCCACTGGTGCAATGCGACTCGCCGGACGCCGGTCCCGTCGGCAGAATCACGATCGAGACAAGCGGTTGTGTCCTGGCACCCCGGTCAGGCCAACCCCTGTTGGTGCTGTGCGGTGAACGTTCGCCCGAGGAACTGCTCAGGCGCATTATCTGGACCGGGCAAGGCTCCCTGGTCACGCCCAACAGCCCGTTGGTCGGACGCCGGGACGACTCGGGACAGACCCAGGTGCTGGGCGAAGACGTTCTCTCCATCGACGGGCTGGTCCGAAGCGACGTGGAGTTTGCCGGAGAGGTCGACGGCCCGGCGTCGGGCAGCCAAGCCGTGCGCTGGCTGGCCCCGCTGCAATCGGACGACTCGCCGGGCATCGACGCGTCGA
>CAZWWC010000076.1:0-11182 GCA_964637625.1 uncultured Planctomycetaceae bacterium | reverse complement strand
TCCAGATCCTTAAGTTCGTACTTGAACCGGGCCGTGAAGATCCTCACCGGCGTTTTGTAGACGAACGTGTATTTGTCGGGCGACTGCCCCAGGTCGAAGAAATAGGCCAGGCCGATCTCGTTTTCCGTCTGCATCTTCGTCTCATAGCCTTCGTTGTTGAGGCGTTTTCCGTCGGGGCCTTCCATGTAGGCCTCGTTGGCGAAGATCCAGCCGCGATGCGAGGCGAGTGCATCGCCCGGCTGGTCAAAACGGACGCGGAGTCCCACCTCCCAGATCTCGTCGAGCTTGCGAACCTGCCCGAGCGTCACCGTGACACCGGCCATACGTTGTTTCACTTCGCGGGCACGGGCCAGGCGGTCAAAACGAAACGTCTTGACCGGACCGGGCACCAGGGCATCGAGCGTGCCGGAGAGCCGGGCGATCTTCCGCACGTCGCGTGGAGGCAAGGCAAACGGAATCGAGAGCCTCACGGAGTTTGCGCTCGGGCCAACCGGCACTTCCAGTTCACCCAAGCGAACCACGACCTCCAGCGGATTGCCGGCTTCATCGACTGCCTCGATCTCCTTGAGCTTCTGTGTTAAGCCGACCGGCGCCGCGCGCGGCTCCCACAGAATCAGCATCGTCAACTGCAAGCTGCCACCGTCGGCGACGTTCAGCCTGCGTTGGGCAATCATCTCCGACGGTAGAAACAGGAATGGTCCGGCCTGGTCTGCTTTCCCTCCAAAACGCATCCCGCCGTGGTGACGACCGACCAGGTAGACGGCCCGGTCGGGTCCATAGGGATAGACGTTCATGTCGGTCTGTTCCAGAATCCGCTCGATCGCTTTCCAGAACGGAGTCTTGTCGAAATCGACCGTCAATTCCGGATCGGACTGCTCCTGGCCAAACCGTCTTCGATAATCGATCACGCGGTTGCCCGTCTGGCGGCTGATCGCTTCGAGAACCTTCGAGAGCTTCATGCGCCCGCTGTTCAGGGTCACGTGCGAGGCTTCGACCGCGGCGGCGGCCAACCGTTGCTCGAGCTTCCGGCGCAGGCGGCCGAGTCGCTGTCGGGCCTCGGCGCTGAGGCTCGCTTTGGAGGAGGGCAGCAACGGAAGTATGCTGGGCCCCAGGTCGATCAATTGGGCCTCGGCCGCGTCGCGCTGGGCCAGCCGTGGTGCGTCGAGCTGACCCACGAGGCGGCGCACCTGGCCGGACAGGTCGTCGGCCACGCTCGCTTCCTGTTGACCGACCAGTAGACAACCGAGCATCAATAGGGTTCCGACCATGTCGTCATCTCTCCGGCGTATTGGATGTGCGGAAGGGGGACAGTCCCATTTTTGCTCCGGCTCCGCCTGCGCAAAAATCGGGACAGTCTCCTGTGGGCGGCTCGCATCCGCAGTATCGAAACGACTCGGCCGCGGCCGACCGGCGCAACATAGGTCCAGCCTGGATATTGTACTACCTGGGCGTCGACGGTGGAGGCCGTCGTCGGAAGTCCTTCTCTCGCCTGGCCCCCCATTGGAATGCGAACTAGACTTTACGTGTGGCTTCTCATGAAGGGGAGAGGAGAAGATGGTACTTGTGCGACCTGTCGTTACGTTGGTTTTTCTAGCGTGTTTCGTCTTGGCCGACACGGCCCGGCCGGCCGGATCGGGCACGCCGGCGATGGGAATGATCCAGGTCGACCTCCGCGGCCGGACCATCGAGGGCATGCCGCTGGCCTGGGGCTCGGGCGTGGTCCATCTCTTGGGCCGCGACGGCCGACTCTGGTCGTTCGACCCGGCCGAAGCAACCGACTATCGACAGACGGCCTCGCGATTCCAACCCTATTCCATTTCGGAACTCCGCGCCCGCTTGCTCCGCGAGTTGGGCCACGACTATGAAGTGAGCGGAACCACGCATTACCTGGTCGCCCACCCACGCGGCGGGCGGGACAAGTGGGCCGAGCGATTCGAGGACCTCTATCGGCAGTTCGTCCGCTATTTCTCGGTGCGCGGTTTTCGATTGAAGGAACCGCCGTTTCCGTTGGTCGGCATTGTCTGTCGCAATCGGGCCGATTTCGAGCGTCATGCGGCCGCAGCGGGCGCGCCGGCCGGCGGCGGCGTGGTCGGTCTCTACGACTTGCAGTCAAACCGCATTATCGTCTACGACATGGATGCGTCGGGCGACAACAACGAAAACTGGCGCCGCAACGCGTCGACCGTGATTCACGAAGCGACCCACCAGATGGCCTTCAACACGGGCATCCATAACCGCTATTGCCCGCCGCCGCTCTGGGTTATCGAAGGCCTGGCCACCCTGTTCGAGGCGCCGGGTGTCCACGACTCACGAAGCTCCACGCAGCAAGGCGCCCGCGTCAATCGCGACCGATTGCGGGACTACCTCGCGATGATCTCCGGCAAGCACGACGGACGGTTGCCGGCCGAGCTGACCGCACGCGATCGTTTCTTCCGCACCTCACCGCTGGCCGCCTACGCGGAAGCCTGGGCGATGACGTTTTATCTGGTCGAGACCCAGCCCCGCAAGTTTGCCCGCTACTTGGCGTTGACCGCCTCCCATGCCCCGTTCGCCCCGTATTCAGCCAGCGGGCGGCTGCGCGATTTCACGTCGGTCTTCGGCAACGACTGGCGGTTGTTCGACTCCCAGTTCGGGCGATTCATGGACACGGTAAAGTGAGTGGCCATCCGCCCTCCGCCCGTCGGCCAGACAAGCGTCGATAGCATCGTTGTTTCAATCGAATCAACCGCTATATTCGGCCGGCCGTTTTTGACCCGGGAGGGGACATAACGTATAGGTATTTGGGGACTTCGCCGTTCTCCTTCTCCGCCACTTGATCGCGCCGGTCCAGCACCCATGGAAGACGCCACCTCTCTAAACTCGACTCAATCGACCCGGGCGGACGAGATCACCCAAACGCTCAATCAGCAGCGCGGTGAGCTGGAAGCATTCTTAGCCGCCCACCGCGAGCGTCTATCCGGAGCCCAAGCCGAACTGACCGGCCAAATCCAGCACCTCGCCCAACAGTTGGATCAGGCGCGATCGGAGATTCGACGGACCCAGCAGGAGCAGTCGTCCCGCAGCGAGCAACTGGCTCTTGAGGCCGAGAACATCGCCGGGCTCAAGCAGGCACTCCAGACGGCTCAGGACGAGTGGCGCAAGGCCCAGGATCGGACGATCGAGCAACAGCGTCAATTGGCCGATCAGATCGACGCGCAGCAGAAGACGCTGGTCGGCCGTCTCGACGAGCTTGCCGAGCGCCAGACCCAAGTCGCCGAGGCCCAGGCCCGCCTGCACCATGACGAAAAGGAGCTTTCGCTGACTCAAGCGCAAGTCGAGCAGCAAGCGACCCAGCTCAAATCCCTCGACAACGAGCGAGCCGAGTTGCTCACCCAGTTGGACGAAGCCCGGGAAACGGCCGGCCAGGTCGAAGCGGCCACCAGCGATCGGTTGCAGCAGCTCCAGTCACGGCTCGACGAGGCCATCGAACACGAAAGCTCGTTGGAAAACGAGTTGAACGCCGCTCGGGAAGCGTGCACGCAACTGGAGGGCAAGCTGACCGATCAAGCAGTCGGCCAACCCACCGAAAACCCAGAGGCCA
Source organism: uncultured Planctomycetaceae bacterium (assembly GCA_964637625.1). Taxonomy (GTDB): domain Bacteria; phylum Planctomycetota; class Planctomycetia; order Pirellulales; family Thermoguttaceae; genus UBA11386. The sequence continues at coordinate 7,602 of CAZWWC010000076.1, read as the reverse complement.
CCGAAAGGCTCCACGCCGAGCGAGACGCGCTGGCCGAGCGGCTGGTGGAGTCTCAACAGCGGCTGGGGCAACTGCAACGGCAACTCGATGAGCTCCAGGCCGGAAGCACTGCCGGTGAGCATGAAGACCACGATCGCCGCTACGAAACGGCGATGAAAGAACTCCAAAGACTGAAGGCCCGAAACGAGGAACTCGAAGAACAACTGACCAAGACGCAACAGGGTAAAGCGGCGCTGGCCACGTTGCACGAAGGCAGCGTCGATTGGGAGGCGCAGAAGCAGCAACTCCTCGCGGCACTGGAAGACTTTGACGAGGAGGACGAAGAAGACGTCGCTAAACGAGTGAAAATCGAGGAGGTTATCCAAACCACCAGCGCGGCCATCGCCGGAAAAGACCAACAGATCACCGAACTCCGACAAACCGTCGAGCGGCAGGCCGGGCAAGCTGAGTCAACGGTCAACGTCGCGGCGGCGCTGGAGGAAATCCTCGACCGGGACACCGTCGTCCAGGAAGAACGCGAGAAGCTTCGGCGGCTTCAAGACGAGTTCGAGCAGAAGATCCGTCAGGCGGAGATCGAAATCGCAATCCAGCGAGCCGAAATCGCCCGCCAACGGGTCGAAGTCGAGGAAATCATGCGCCAATTCTCCGAAGAGCAAAGGCTCGTAAGCGAAACAAGCAATGGTGGTTCGGCCGGCGATGATAAGTGGGCCGGACGCCGCTGGCTGGCAAGATTGGGCCTGAAGAAACAGGAAGAGGAAAACTCCTGAGAACGGGTGGAGAAACCAAGTGAGCCGCCCCCGGCGCGCCGGGGACGACTAAGAAGGATTGTCCTGGCGGATGCTTTCGGGTATGGTGACGCGTCGGAAGAACGGCTGGTTTTGTTGGCGCTCTCCTCCGGCGGACGCATGATGAATCGGGCACTCTGGAAGAAGGCCATTCGCGCAGCGTGGCTTCAGCTCTTGGTAAGCAGTCTGCTGTTGCTGCTGTTCGCCTGGACGTTCGTCTGGCTCACCGGGCTCTTCAAGTTGGGCGCTTGGAGCAGCCTGCTGAAGATCTTGCCCGACTTCACCCGTCGCATGATGGGCGTTCCGCTGGCGCAGCTCGCCACCCCCGAAGGCCAAATCAGCGTCCTCTACGTCCATCTGATTACGATTTTGATATGCATCACTTGGGCGATCGGCCGGGGTTCGGATCCCACGAGCGGCGAGATCGGCCGCGGCACGATGGATCTGACGCTGAGCCTGCCCGTGCGACGGGCAAGCGTGCTGCTGATTCCGGCCGTGGTCGCCGCGGTCGGCGCGGTGGTCCTGGCGGCGTCGGTGCTGGCGGGCAACTGGTTGGGGCTGGTGTTGGCACGATCCGAGGAAAACCTGTCGATCATGTCGTTCCTGCCCGGGGCGATTAATCTTTGGTCACTGACTTTTGCAATGACGGGCATTACGGCATTCGTGTCGTCTTGGAACCCCAATCGTTGGCGCGTGGTTTCGATCGTCGTCGCTGTCTATGTCGTCTCGGTGATTCTGGAGATGATTTCCCTGCTCTGGCAACCCGGCTGGTGGCTCGCCTACGGCTCGTTTCTCACCGCCTACGATCCTCAACGTCTGATCCTTGAGTGCGGGCAAACTTGCTCCGCGTCGCTCTGGTGCAACGGCACGTTGCTGGGCCTGGGCCTGCTCAGCTACTTGGCCGCCGCCGTGATCTTCTCGCGCCGCGATATCCCCAGCGCGTTCTAGAGCGAGTCATTTGCTGACCCGAATCGCAGGCGAGGGGTCTATTGATGTTTGCATGGCCATTGAACGGTTGGCCATGGCCGAACTGCCTTGAAAGCCGGGCTCCCGTTGGTCGCCCTGGGTTCATTAGCCATGCAAGGGTCAATAAGAACGTGTTTGGAAAGCCGTTTCATGCTCTGTCAAGGGTGCCATGGGCGGCTTGTCCGCCCTTGGTTTTGGGCGGATTCCGTGGCCAGCACTGCTGGACAAGCCAGCAGTGGCACCCTTTTCAAACACGTTCTAAGCCAATCCGAAGCGCAAGCGAGGGAATCTAAGCCAATCCCTCGCTTGCGCTTCGGGTTACTATTGGATGCTCTCCGCGATGCGGGAATTCCTGCTTCGGATGGCCAAGCGGCCCTGCAATCCGGTCCCGGCGCTGGACAGAAAACCCAAGGTCCACTATGGTGGAGGATATAGAAATCAGGCGATGGCGTTCGGCAGACCGTCTTCCAGGATCGCCCGTGGGAGAAAGTCGAACCTCCCGGCCATTCGTGTTCCATGCGTCTCTCTGAGTGAAGGCGAAAGGGCTGATGTTATGACTCAGTTTCTACGATCCGGCCTGATGATTTGTGTGCTGCTGATGATGGTCTCGCAGGCCGGCGCCACCGACCTGGCAATCCTGCAGCAAAACTACGTCGATCAGCAATACGGTGTGTTCCTCCATTTCAACATGGGAACCTTCACCAACGAGGAATGGGCCGCGCCGGACCAGAACACCAACCAGTTCAATCCCGTGGGCCTCGACACGGACCAATGGGCCGCCACGGCCGAGGCGGCGGGCATGAAATACGGCGTGCTGACCACCAAGCACCACGACGGCTTCGCCCTCTGGGACACGGACCAGAGCGACTACGACATCGCCAATTCCGCGTGCTCCTGGTACTGGGACGAGGGGTACGACGTCGTCGCGTCGTATGCCAATTCCTTCCGCGATGCGGGGCTGGGCGTCGGCCTCTATTACTCGATCTGGGACCGGACCAACGGGATCAACCACACTCTCTCTTCGGCCGCGGCCACCGCCTACGTGAAGGCGGAAATCACGCATCTGCTGACCAGCTACGGGTTCATCGAGGTACTCTGGACCGACGGCTGGGGATGGCTGCCGTCGACCGTCGGTTACGACTACGTCGACTACGACGAGGTCTACAACCACATCAAGACGGTTTCGGCCGACACGCTGCTTCTGGAGAATAACCCCAGGAACAGGAACTTGGACCACACCGACATTGAGGGTTTTGAGCAGAATCTGCCACCGGTGGATAACACGCTGCCCGCCGAGAGCTATCCCACCTTGCGACTTGACAATAAGTGGTTCTACGCCACCCCCAATGAGAACGAGTTCAAGTCGGCCGCCTACATGGGCGAGTTCATACGCACCGTTCAAGCCCGCAACGCAACCTGTCTGCTCGACGTCCCGCCGAACCGCGACGGCGTCATCCAGCAGACGGCCATCGACCGCCTGATGGAAATCAAGGACAATCTGGACAATCCGCCCCCGGTACCGGACAACCTGGCGCTGTACAAGACGGCCACGCAAAGCTCCAACTGGGGCAGTTACACGGCCGACAAGGCCGTCGACTTCGATAGGAACAACTTCTCGCATACGGCCAAGTACGACGAGGAAGCCTGGTGGATGGTCGACTTGGGCGAAACAAAAAGCATCGGCGAAGTCGACATGTACAACCGTGTGAGCCTGGGCGGACGACTCCGCGACATTACCGTCGAGATTCTCGCCGACGACGGGGCGACCGTGGTGTACACCTCGCCCTTGTTGAACCCGGGCAACATCCTGGGCGGCGGGATTGATGACTACCACAACGGCCCGAATCCGCTCATCCTGTTTGTCAACGACGGCGACGGCGCCGTCGGCCGCTACCTCCGCATCAGCCGCGAGGCCGAGTCGACGCCGGACGACGAGAACGCATACGCCCTGACGCTGGCCGAAGTCGAAGTCTTCCGAGCCTTCATCCCCGGCGACGCCGACGGCGACGGCAGAGTCGACGCCACGGACGCCCAAATCCTGGCCCAACACTGGGGCGACGCCGAGGCCAGTTGGGAGATGGGCGATTTCAGCGGCAATGAGATCGTTGATGCGAGCGATGCGGCGATTCTGGCGGCTAACTGGGGCTTTGGCACGGGCGAGACCTGCGCGGCCGCCGTGCCCGAGCCGGCAACCATCGCTCTGCTGTTGGGCACACTCGTGGCGCTGGCCGTGCGGCGGCCGACGTGCTGAAGACTATTGGATCACCCCGTGCGACGCGGCCAGCAGCGTCGCCAAGACGACAGCCGCCGTTTCTACCCGCAGTGTCCGGGGCCCTAGGTCGATCGGTTGCCAGCCTGCCCGCCGCGCAGCGTCCACTTCGTCCGGCGTGAACCCTCCTTCCGGACCGACCGCCGCGAGCACGTCGGATGCGGTCGGATCGACGCGGTCCGCACGAGCTTGGCCTTTGCCGCCGGGATGTGCGTAAATCCGAAGCCCAACCGCGGCCGAGTCGGCCAGTAAGTCGGACCAGGTTTGCGGCCGGGCGATCTCCATCAGTCGATTGCGTCCACACTGTTTCGACGCGTCGATCACCCAGCGAGTCATCCGCCGGAGCGCCTTCTCGCCCGGTTGTGCAATCGAGCGTGCCGTACGCAGCGGCGTGATTTGGGCAACACCCAGCTCGACCGCCTTTTCGACGAGCCACCGCTGGCGATCCCCCTTGGGCAGGGCAACGGCTAGCCTCAACCGAAAGGGCAGTTCTCGATCGATCTGGTCGCGGGCCACGATCTTCAGTTCCACCTCGTCGCGGCGTAGTTCGGTCACACGGGCCGTGTACTCGACGCCGCTACCGTCGAAGAGCGTCACCCGATCGCCCGGCCGGGCACGCATCACCCGGGCCAGATGGCGTGCTTCCTCCTCGACGAGCAGTGCCCTGTCGCCGGTGATTTTCGTCTCGACAAAGTAACGGTCGGCCATGGGGGTGTCGCGCGCCGGCATTGTGGAGGTTTTCCGAATCAAGTTGAGATTCGCATTTTACCGAATAGGAAGATGTGGGGGAATCGATGCACTTTCCGGCATTCTCGGTAAATAGGTGATTTAGCCATGTATCAATCGCATTGGGGCTTGCGAGATACGCCGTTTCGAACGTGCCTGGACCCGGCCTTCTTCTACCAAAGCCCCTCGCACGAAGAGGCGCTCGCGCGGCTCCATTTTTTGGTCGAAGAGCACCGCTGTCTCGGGATTGTGACGGGCCAGCCCGGCAGCGGCAAGTCCTTGCTCCTGGAGGTCCTCGCCGCGCAACTCCGTCGAAGTGGCCGGGCCGTGGCCAGGACGAGTCTGCTGGGGATGCGGACGACCGAGATGCTCTGGCGGCTTGCCGCCGGCTTGGGCTGCAACCCCGATCGATCCGCCACGATCGGTTCGCTTTGGCAGACGCTCTCGGATCGGCTCATCGAGCATCGCTACCAGCGGCGCGACACGGCGCTGTTGCTGGACGACGCCGATCGGGCCGACCACGATCTGCTGGCCCAGGTCGTGCGTCTGGTCCATCTCGGCACGGCCACCGAGTCGCGGCTCACCGTCGTGTTGGTCGCTCGACCCTCCCGGATCAACCGCCTGGGAAGCGATCTGCTCGAGTTGGCCGAGCTGCGCATCGACGTCGAGCCTTGGGACCAATCGGAAACGGAGCAATACGTTCACTCATCCCTTGCTCGTGCCGGAAGCACTTCGGCCGTGTTCGCCGACGAGGCGCTGGCCCGGCTGCAACAGCTCACCCACGGTGTGCCCCGTCGGGTAAATCAATTGGCCGATCTCGCGCTGATTGCCGGCGCCGGAGCGGATCTCCGGCAGATCGACGCCGAGGTGGTCCAGTCGGTCTACGAGGAATTGAGCCCGATCGAGGCTCATTGAGCCCGTCCCTTCTTCCGCCGGGCCAGGGCGGTGCGGTAGTCCCGCCGGCAACGACCCGGCCAGGACGATCGACCTGCTGCTCTCATAACCACGGCGGTTGACAAAGGGGCTCCACAGCCGCTACGCTCATCGGTGTTCGAGCCGATCACGGTGCGGCCGGCTGGATGGTTTGAGAGATGAGAATCGAAAACACCCAACTCGACGACGTCGACGCCGTGCTGGAGATCTACCGTGAGGCGACGCAGTACCAGAGGCGCAACGGCTACAACCTGTGGCCCGAGTTTCCTCGCGACGTGGTTCGTGCGGAAATCGAGGAGCGGCGCCACTGGAAGGTTGTCGCCGGCGATGAGATTGTCGCGGTATTCGTCACCACGGATGACGACCCGTACGTCTGGGGATCAAGGGACGACGGACAGGCGCTCTACCTTCATCGCGCGGCGGTCCCGGCGCACTACAAAGGCCAGAAGCTGATGGTGCGAATCATTGATTGGGCGGTTTCGCGTGCTCGCGATCTGCAGAGACGCTACGTGCGTTGTGATACCTGGGCGGACAACCCGACTCTGGTGACCTATTACCGCCGGTGTGGTTTCCGCGAGGTGGATCTGGTCGCCATCACGGAGGCCGCCGCAAAACATCTGCTGGAACATTATCAGGGCATCAGCGTACGACTATTCGAAATCGAAGTGCCGTCATCCAACAAAACGGCCAAAGAGCGGCCTTGTGTCGACCGCTAGGCAACCGGCCGGTGGCACGCGTGAGCCAGTCGGGTTGAAGGACCATCTATTGATGTTTGCATTGTCATTGAACGGTCCGTCATAGCCAAATGCCTTGAAGCCGGGCTCCCGTTGGTCGCCCTCCGTTCATTCAATACGCAAGCCTCAATAAGACCGAAGTGCTCAAGGCTTCGGATACTATCGATCAAGAGCTTCGTGGTTGGCCGCCGCCGGCTCCATGATGCTACTTTCACATACGGGCAGACTTATCGAGACCATGGTTCGTGTTCAGGAGGGAGAACAACATGATCCGGACATTTCTCTTTATCTTGGTTGCGTGTTCGGCGTCCGCCCTGCGGGCCGAGGAGTGGTGCATCGAATACGTGGTGATAGAACGAGACCAGCTTGCCCGCCTGGTGCACAAGATAGGCCGCTTTGATCAGGCGGTGTCGGCGGCCCGCGACCATGCCATCCTATACGGGTCGGCAACTCCAACTTGGTCGTCGAGATTTCGCGCCGAAGGTAAGGAGTACAGCTTGTACTGTCATGTGGATGGAAAGATCGCCGACTACAACTTCACAGTGCGGGACAAGACCCAACGTGGGAGACTTCTATCATCGACAAGCGGGAAAGTCCCGCTGGAAAGGGTCATGAGTTTCAAGACCAAGGACGACTGGGAGAAGGACCATTACGTTGTCCTCCTCCGTTACGTGGGAATGAAACCGGGCTGGAAGAGCACGGACCAACCGTTCGGGCAGGTGTCGCCGTCACGTCCACAAAATGAAATTGCCATTGCCAAAGCATGGTTGGCCCAACTTCGACGTAAAGATGCAACACTGCCCGACGTGATGGCCTACATGTCCGGTGAATTCAATTTCGACGGAAAGCTGCTTCGAGACAAGAAAGCCATCCAGGAGCGCGCCCAAAAAATGCGCGCGATGTTTACCTCTCCGTCCTGGCGATACGAGCTGACGGAGTTCACGTATATCAACAAGAATGAAATCGGTCCTCTCTTTGAAGGTAGCCGGAGATATCGGCTATTATTGCCCAAGACCCAGTCCATGGTTGCCTTCAACTTCCGAGCCATCTTGAAGTCAACCGGGGAATCGAATACCGACAGAGTCTATCTCGGCTTCGACGCAAACAAGAAATTGTTGTCTTGGTTTGATTAAGCAGGGTCAGTAGTTCCAAACTTGGCTAGGTGATACCTCAATGAGTCATCCTGAGC
>CAZWWC010000075.1:0-13746 GCA_964637625.1 uncultured Planctomycetaceae bacterium | reverse complement strand
CAACTCGGCCACCAGATAGCAACGGTCGGTAAATATTTCGCGATAGCGTGCCAGGGTGCTGGAAAAGCTATCGGGTGGCATGGCCTCGCTTGCGTGGCCATGCTCCTGGGTCACGCCTGTCAAAGGGGACAGTCCCATTTTTGCTTCGCAAAAATCGGGACAGCCCCCAAGGGGCACTACGCCGGCCAGCAGTCCCCCGGCATGTTCGGCAATGTCGGAGAGCGTGATTCGGCAGTCGCCCTTTTCGCTGCGGCGTCGTCCCCGGGTGATCAGCCGGCAAAGCCGTCCGTAGGCGGCCCGATCGGTTGCCCAAACAACGACCGGCGGCGCGTCGAGCGGCGTGATCTCGGCACCGATAATCAGCCGAAAGCCCAGATCGCCCGCGGCGGTAAACGCGCGCACCACGCCGGCCAGACTATTGCGGTCGGTCACGGCCAGCGCCGCAAGGCCCAACTCGGCCGCGCGGCGGACCAGTTCGTCGGGATGCGAAGCCGCTTCGAGAAAGGAAAGATTCGTCTTGGCGTGGAGTTCGGCGTAGGGCATTTTTGAAACCACAGATGAACACGGATAGACACAGATGGTTTTTACGTAACGGCTCAGCCGAATAGCAGATGTGTAAGAGAAGGGAAAATGGAAAGAAGGAGAAAAGGGGAATTCAGTAGTTCCAGGTTTTATTGAAACCCGGTATTGTCATTCTGAGCGTAGCGAAGAATCTCCTTGGCCATCGAGATCCTTCGCTACGCTCAGGAGGACCTGCTACGGTGTCAGCCAGCCAAACTTGGAACTACTGGAATTGCCTTTTATAGGTGACTGACGCCAAAGATTTCTGATCCTTCCGATGTCCCGATTGCATCGGGAGGACCGGGATACTTCCCATTTCTCCCCTTTCCCATTTTTCCTTCTCACACAAAGCCGCTTTGCCAATGTCCTATCTGTGTTTATCTGTCCCGGCGCGCCGGGATCTGTGGTTCCCTAATTGATCGCATTTACTTTTTGTGACGTTACTGAAACCGGCCGTGGAGAAACCACTTTCCATCGCCGAGCCGGCGAAAAAGCCACAACCGGCGGCCTTGCGACGTCTCAACCCGATAGTAGTCGCGGCCGATGCTTCGTCCTCGCCACCAGCCGGTTTCAATGCGCTCGGGCCCCCAGGCCGCGGTGACCCGATGAGAGCGGCCGTGCTCCTGGAAACGTAATGGACTGCCGCCCGCTCCGCTGGAAGTCAGCCGCAACGGGATCGGCCGGGCCGACAAGAGCAAGGGACGGGGGTGTGCCACTGCTGGCTTGCCCAGCAGTGATTGGCTGGAACGGCCGGCCGTAGCGCCCGGCATGGCTATCCCGGCGCGCCGGGAGCGCGCCGGGATGGCCAGGCACCCAGCAGGCATCACTCCAGCTCGCCTGCGCCGGTCACGTCGCCGGTCAACCAACGGCCGGTAGCGATAAGCCAGCTCGGGCTGAGCGTCGGCCACCAACCGCACGCCCAACACGGCCGTGCGACCCAGCCGAGCGGTGAGCCGGCTGATCAATCGCCCCAGCCGGCGGACGTCTTCGTGCGGAGTTCGCGCGAACAGTTCCTGCTGGCGATACTCCAGCGGCGCGGTGCCGACCGCCTCAAGGCGGATCGTCGCGACCGGCGAGGAAAACAATCGCTTCTCGACTTGCATCCACGTCAGCTCGAACAAATCCTTGACCGACACACTCGCCTGATACAGGCTCACCTCGACGCGCGAAATGCTGAGGGGGACAGTCCCATTTTCGCTGCGCGAAAATCGGGACAGTCCCCTCTCCAAGGTAAATTCACAGCGAAGGTGTGTGACGCCTTGCTGCTGTCGAGCCAACTCGTCGGTCAATTGTTCGACGAGCCGCCGAAGGTTGGTTTCGAGTGCCGCACGATGGGCCGTCGGATAGTCGAACACGTGCTCGGCCGCGGCGGCCGCCGGCGGCCGATAGGTTTTGATCGGCTCCTCCGTCTGCCCTTGTGCCTGATTGAGCCGCCGAAGCACGTCGGCGCCGAAACGCGAAGCCAACGCGTCGCGCGGCAGCGCCATGAGCTGGCCAATTTCGTGGATGCCCAAGCCGCCAAGCAAGGCGACCGCCTCCGGCGGCAACCGCAGCGCGTCGATCGGCAAGGCAGCCAACGCTTCGACGGTTTTGCCCGACGGGACAATGGCCCAATGGGAAAATGGGTCACGGACCAATGGTTCAAGACCGTCCAGCAATTTCTCGTGTGCCACTGCTTCGCCAGAAGCAGTGCGATCGGTCAAAGCACTGCTTGCCCACCGGGCAAGCAGTGGCACACCGTCGGGACCTGAAAAACCACGGGCCACGGCCCAAGCGGCGCCCAGGGTGTCGGCCACCGCCACGTGGACCCGGAGCTTGCGCCGGCGAAAATCGTCGACGATTCGTTGGACCAGGACCGCCTCGCCGCCGAAGAGGTGGCCGACCGCGCCGACGTCTAAAAGCAGGCACTCCGGACGTTCGGCGTCCTCCAGACCGACCACGGGGCTGAAGCGCCCGCAGCCGGCCGCCAGGGTCTCCAGCGCCTCTCGATCAGCCACCGGATCGTACGCTTCGGCCCGCAGCATCGACTCGCCGATCAGGGCACTCGCTTCGGCGAGCGTCATGCCCGGGGCAACACCCTCTCGGGCCGCGCCGGCCGAGCAGGCTACCACGCGGGCCGCGCCCCGGCGGTTCTCGTCGAGCACAACCGGGCGGTCACGAAGCTCAGGCCGAGCGAGCAGGATTCGCTGAATCGGCCAGTTGGGCAACCGGATACACACGACACGTTTGATCATCGATCTCGACGTCCACGCTTGGTTCACTAACAATGCCCCGACAGCGCAACAGATGGAGGCGAAGCCGGCGCCGCGCGTCGTCGGCGCAGCGCAACGGTTCGACCCGCAAACGAACCTCGGCCCAGGACGGCTCGCGGCGAACCGCCTCGGGCCGGACCAGCAACCCCAGGCCACCTCCCTGCTCGACGGCCAGTTGCATCCGGCGAAAATCACGGCCCGCGATCCGCTCCGGCCAGGCCAACATGGCACCGACCGCCGCCGAGCGGAGCACCTCGCAGCTTGCCCAGGCGACGTCCGCCCGGCCATTGGCCTGGAGGACGATCAAGCGCTGCGGATCGACTCCCCAACGGACGGCCTCGACCGGATAAAACTCGCCGCGCCGGTCGAGGACGACCAAGGCTCGGCCGTCGACACACGCCCCTCGCGCCGCCAGCAGCGCCAAGGTGGTGGCCGCGGCGCCCTCGGACGCATCGAACCATTCGACGAGCGTACCGCGTGCAAACCCATCCTCTCGGAGCAACCGATCGAGTGGGTCGATGCCGCTGGGCACGGGCCGGGATGGGTCGGACCGCCGAAAGGTCTCCAGGCGAGTAATCTTTCGCCGTAGCTCGTCAAGCAATAAAAGTCGGTGTTTTTCCATCGGGGCAGCCTCCCATGCTAGTGTACATCTGTACATGTCCTGCGTCAATTGGGTATCGGCCCAACGCAACAAAAAAATGAACAACTCTCCAAGATCACGCCCCCGGGCGTCTCGCGGAAAAACTCCCGTCCAGCGGGGGGAACACGGCTCTCGTGCCGCTGCTCCCCGAGAAACAGAACAACCGGGACGGCTAGCCACAATGGCCCGTTGCGGTATGCTTGCCCAGAGGAACTCTTTGACCGGGCAGTTCGTCTACCACGTAGACACCGTCCGGAACTCAAAAAACCTACAAAACCCGCGCCGAGCAGGAATGGCTCCGTCGCGCGACCCAGCGACAGAAAAGGAGGCCCCATCGTGAAGACCACTGCGATTTTCGTGACGCTCGTACTGTTCACCTCGTTTCTATCCCCGACGGAGAAGACCGCCGGCGTCCTGCAAAGTGAGTCCCAAACCCGCCAAGGAGCCCAGAAAGAAATGAACGCGGGCAACTTCAAGGACGCCTACGAACAGTTCCGCCGCCTGGCGCTCGATTCCCAAACCGACCCGAGGTGGGTTTCCAACGACCTGAATCTCGCGATCCATTGCCTCAGGCAACTCAACCGGATCGACGAGGTCGACGCCTTTCGAGAAGCGGTCGTCAAGGCTCATTCGGGCAACTGGCGGTTGCTTCTGGCGGCCGCTCACAGCTACACGAACGACCCGCACTATGGCTACATCATCGCCGGGGAGTTCCGGCGAGGTCGCCATCGGGGCGGTGGCCGTATGGTCAACTCGGCCACACGCGACCGGGTGCGCGCACTGCAGTTGATGAAGCAGGCGATGCCGTTGGCCGAGCAAGAGGCCACCGGCGAGTTAATTGCCGGGCGTCCGTCGAACCAGGGTGTGCTCCGCGAAGTTGCTTCCTTCTTCGAGCAGTTCGCCGGGATGTGGCTCGGTGGTCGCGGCTGGCGCGAGGCCTGGCGGCTGCAATACCTGACCGACCTGGACGTGCTGCCCGACTACGAGCCCGGCTGGGGCGGCCACCATGCCGGATTGCAGGGGGCGCCGGTCGACGAACAGGGCAATCCTGTCTTCTACGGCGTCCCGCCGAGCTTCGACGCGGCGGCCAACGACGGCCAGCGGTGGCGATGGTGCCTGGCGGAAGCCGTCAAGTACGACTCCAGTCGGCGCGACGACGTGCAACTCCAATTCGCCGAATTTCTCCACCGCCAGTTCGGCGTGCAGACGATGGCCCAGTTCGGTTGGCGGTTCGGCCGCCGCGCGGTCGACGACTCGAAGGAAGACCAAAGCGGCACCTACGCCCTGCACACGCTCGGCCAGAACGAGACCATCGCCCGGCTGGCCACCGGCATCAAGCGGTTCACGCTGCCCGAGGAGTTCAACTTCATCAAGATCTACCAGCAGCTCGCCGGCGACCGAAAGACCCTGCGGCAAGGCGGCACGGCAGCGCTCGAGCGGCTGTTGGAGGTGTTCGAGAACCGGCGCCAGTATCCCAAGGCCGCTGATTGCTGCCGCCGGGTCGTCGAGCTCTATCGCGAGGCCAGGAGCATTCGTGCGGCGAGCCATTGGCAGGCGCGGCTGGATCAGATCGTCGGCAACTGGGGGCGGTTCGAGCCGGTCAGCGATCAGCCGGCCGGGCAGGGGGCTTCGGTCGAATATCGCTTCCGCAACGGCCGCCAAGTGACGTTCACCGCGCGGGCGATCAAGATCGACACGTTGCTCGACGACATCAAGGCCTATTTGAAATCGAGGCCGGCGAAGCTCGACTGGCAGAAGATCAACCCGGGCGGCATCGGCTACCGGCTGGTTCATGAAAACCACACAAAGTACGTCGGCCGTGAAGTCGCCTCATGGAAAATGGAGCTGGAGCCGAGAGCGGACCATTTCGACAAGCGCGTGACGGTCACCACGCCGCTTAGCAAAGCCGGTGCCTATTTGCTTGAGGCCAAGATGGCCGACGGCAACACGAGCGAGATTGTCCTTTGGGTCGCCGACACGGCGATCGTCAAGAAGCAACTCAGCGACGGAAACCTCTACTACGTGGCCGACGCCGCCAGCGGCCGGCCCGTGGCCCGAGCCAACGTCGAGTTCTTCGGTTATCGGCACAAGTGGCTGGCGAGCCGCCGGTTGCAGGTCGACACGCTCCAGTTCGCCGAATACACCGACTCGCAAGGCCGCGTGATGCCCGAGACGCGCGACCAGAATCGCCACTACCTGTGGCTCGTTATCGCCCGAGGGCCCGAGGGCCGGCTGGCCTATCTCGGCTTCGAGGGCGTCTGGTACGGCCGCTACCACGACCGGGAGTACGAGGCGACGAAGGTCTACACGATCACCGATCGACCCGTCTACCGGCCCAAGCAGAAGGTCCACTACAAGTTTTGGGTCGCCCATGCGCAATACGATCGTCCTAACGAGTCGGCATTTGCCGGGCAGACGTTCACGATCGAAATCCGCAACCCGAAGAACGAAAAGGTCGTCGAGAAACCACTCACGGCCGATGAGTACGGCGGCATGGCCGACGCGCTGGAACTGCCCGAGGACGCCGCGCTGGGCGTCTGGTCAATGCGGGTGAAGAGTGGCGGACGCAACTTGGGCGGGGGCCATTTCCGCGTGGAGGAATACAAGAAGCCCGAATTCGAAGTCACCGTCGACGCCCCGACCGAGCCGGTCATGCTCGGCGAAAAGATCGCGGCCGTGATCAAGGCCAAGTACTACTTCGGCTCGCCGGTCACCGAAGCCAAGGTGAAGTACAAGATCACTCGAACCACGCACGATGAGCAATGGTATCCGATCGGGCCTTGGGACTGGCTCTATGGGCCGGGCTACTGGTGGTTCGGCGGCGACTACACGTGGTATCCCGGCTGGAGCAAGTGGGGCTGGCACTGCCCACACCCGACCTGGTGGCGCGGGCCGCACATGCCGCCCGAGTTGATCGCCGAGCAGACGGTCGACATTGGTCCTAACGGTGAGGTCAAAGTCGAAATCGACACCGAACTGGCCAAGCTCGTCCATCCCGACCAGGACCACCGCTACACGATCACCGCCGAGGTCGTCGACCAGTCGCGACGCACGATCGTCGGCACCGGCTCGGTGCTGGTTGCCCGAAAGCCGTTTTCGGTCTGCGCCTGGATCGATCGGGGTTACTATCGGGTGGGCGACGTGGTCCGGGCCGACTTTGCCGCGCGAACCCTCGCCGGCAAGGGTGTCAAAGGCAAAGGCAAGCTCGCCCTGCTGAAGATCAGTTACCGCGACGGCAAGCCGGTCGAAACGCCCGTGCAGAATTGGAACCTCGATACCGACGACGAAGGCCGCGCCGAGCTGCAACTCAAGGCCTCCCGCGCCGGCCAGTATCGACTGAACTACCAACTGACCGACGCCAAAGAGCACACCATCGACGGCGGATACCTCTTCACCGTCATCGGCCGAGGCTTCGACGGCAGCCAGTTCCGCTTCAACCACCTGGAATTGATTCCCGACAAGCAGACTTATGCGCCCGGCGAAAAGGTCCAACTTCAGATCAACACGGATCGGGTCGGCTCGACGGTCCTGCTGTTTTTGCGTCCGTCCAACGGCATCTACTTGCCGCCGAAAACGCTTCGGCTGAAAGGCAAGAGCACGGTCGTGCCGATCGGTGTCGTGCAGAAGGACATGCCCAACTTCTTCGTCGAAGCGCTCACCGTGGCCGACGGCCGCGTCTACACCGAGTCGAAACAGATCGTCGTCCCGCCCCAGAAACGAATCCTCTCGGTCGACGTCGAGCCCTCAAGCGACAGCTACAAGCCGGGCGAGAAGGCCAAGGTCAAGGTGCGGCTGACCGATCTGCTGGGCAAACCGTTTGTCGGCTCGACGGTGATCTCGATCTACGACAAGTCGGTCGAGTACATCTCGGGCGGATCGAACGTGCCCGATATCAAGGAATTCTTCTGGAAGTGGTGCCGCCACCACCGCCCGCGGACCGAGTCGAACCTGGGCCGGATGTCGACCAACCTGGTCCGAAAGGGCGCAAAGAAGATGAACAACCTGGGCGTCTTCGGCGCCACGCAGATCGAGGAGCTGGAGTCCGCGCTCGATGAAGTGGTGGGCACTTGGGGCCAAACGAGACGCGGCGGCGCCGTCGGCATGGGCCAGGGTCGCGGCTTCGTTCCAGATGCCGCGATGGCGGCCCCCATGAAGAAATCCGCTGTCAAGGGCGACATGGCCATGGACAGCCTAGGCGTTGCGGAAGAGGCGGCGCCGGATGGCGGTGCCGAATTGGTCGAGCCGACCGTCCGGACCCGTTTCGCCGACACGGCCCTCTGGGTCGCCGAACTGACGACCGCAGAGGACGGCACGGCCGAGGTCGAGCTCGACATGCCCGAGAACCTGACCACCTGGCGGATCAAGGCCTGGGCGATGGGCCGCGGAACCCAGGTCGGCCAAGGCCAGACCGACGTCGTCACGCGCAAGGACCTCATCCTGCGGATGCAGACGCCCCGGTTCTTTGTCCAGGGTGATCTGGTCGTCCTCTCGGCCAACGTGCACAACTATCTGAAAAGCGAGAAACGCGTCCAGGTCTCCATCGAGCTCGACGGCCCACAGCTTCTGACCACCAGCGAGCTTCTTCGCACGGTGGGCATCGAGCCGGGCGGCGAGAAGCGAATCAATTGGCGCGTGCAGGTCAAGCAGGAAGGCGAGGCCGTGATCCGGATGAAAGCGCTGACCGACGAAGAGTCGGACGCCATGGAAATGCGCATTCCCTGCTACGTCCACGGCATGCTCAAGACGGAGAGCTACTCGGGCTCGATCCGACCCGGCGCCGACAGCGGCACGCTCACGGTCAACGTGCCGAAGGACCGCCGGCCGGCGCTCTCTCGGCTCGAGGTCCGCTACTCACCCACGCTGGCCGGGGCCATGGTCGACGCGCTTCCCTACCTGGTCGATTATCCTTATGGCTGCACCGAGCAGACGCTCAGCCGGTTCCTGCCGACGGTGATCGTCCAGCGGATTTTGATCGACAAGGGAATCGACCTGGAGGCCGTGCGCCGGAAGCGAACCAACCTGAACGCCCAGGAGATCGGCGACGATCAAAAACGTGCCGAGCAGTGGAAGCGGTACAAGCGCAACCCGGTCTTCGACGCGGAGGAAGTCCGCCGCATGGTCAAGGACGGCGTGAAGGCCCTGACCCAAATGCAGTGCTCCGACGGCGGCTGGGGATGGTTCAGCGGCTGGGGTGAGCGGTCGTATCCGCACACGACGGCCTACGTGGTCCACGGGCTGCAAATCGCCGAGCACAACGACGTGGCCCTGGTACCCGGTGTGTTGGAGCGCGGCGCGGCCTGGCTCGCGCGCTACCAGGATAAGCAAGTCGAGAAGCTCCGCAACGCCGAGAAGGACCCGGGACACGAGAAGGACTTGCCGTCGAAGGGCCACGCCGACAACCTCGACGCGTTTGTCTACATGGTCCTGGTCGACGCGGGCGTCAAGAACGACGCGATGCGCGATTACCTCTATCGCGATCGGACCAAGCTGGCCGTCTACAGCAAGGCGATGTACGGCATCGCCCTGCAAAAGCAGGGCGAAAAGGACAAGCTCGCCATGATCCTGCGGAACATCGAGCAGTATCTCCAGCAGGACGACGAGAACCAGACGGCCTGGCTCAATCTGCCCGGCGGCTACTGGTGGTGCTGGTACGGCAGCGAGTACGAGGCCCAGGCCTACTACCTAAAGCTGCTCTGCCGGACCGATCCCAAGGGCGAAGTCGCGCCGCGGCTGGTCAAGTATCTGCTGAACAACCGCAAGCACGCCACCTATTGGAACTCGACGCGCGACACGGCCATCTCGATCGAGGCGATGGCCGATTTCCTCAAGGCCAGCGGCGAGGACCGGCCCGAGATGACCGTCGAGGTCTATTTTGACGGCAAGCTGCAAAAGGCGGTCGAGATCACCCCCAAGAACCTGTTCGACTTCGACAACCGTCTCGTGCTCGAAGGCGACGAGCTTTCGACCGGCCAGCATACGGTCGAGTTGAAACGCAAGGGCCGTGGCCCGCTCTACTACAACGCCTATCAGACCAACTTCACGCTCGAGGACTTCATCACGGCCGCCGGGCTGGAAATCAAGGTTCAGCGAAAGTACTACCGGCTCAAGCGGGTCGAAAAGACCATCAAGGCGGCCGGCTCGCGCGGCCAGGTCGTCGACCAGCGCGTCGAAAAGTACGAGCGCGCGGAGCTTGTGAACCTGGCCGAGTTGACCAGCGGCGATCTCGTGGAAATCGAGCTGGAAATCGACAGCAAGAACGACTACGAGTACCTCATCTTCGAGGACATGAAGCCGGCCGGCTTCGAACCGGTAGAGCAGCGCAGTGGCTACAACGGCAACGACCTGGGCGCCTACGTCGAGTTCCGCGACAATCGGGTCGTCTTCCTCGTCCGCGCCTTGGCCCGCGGCAAGCACTCGGTCAGCTACCGGATGCGTGCCGAAATCCCCGGCCGCTTTAGTGCGCTGCCCACCCGTGCCTCGGCCATGTACGCCCCGGAGTTGAAAGGCAACTCGGACGAGATCAAGCTGCAAGTGGTCGACGTGGTGGAGTAGAAGTGGGAATTGGGGATTAAGGGTTGGGGATTGGGGATGAGGAGTCAATTAGTAGCGTCGGGCGGAAGCCCAACGACGGCAGGCGGCCGGTAGCACCGGTTCTTAAACCGGTGTGCCGAAGGCACAAGAGGTACTCAACAGAGTCGCCGCCTGGCTCACCGCCGATCTCCCAATACTGGACTCCTCACATCCCGACCCCGTTTTCCGGTATAATGAAACCTTCGGACCAGTGAGTAACGCTGTCCACCAAGTGTCCATTGAAATCAGGATTCGCAGCATGAAGAAATCAGCCATTCTTGCACTGCTCGTCATGGCCGTGACCGCCACGGCCCTTGCCAGGCCCAGACCGGATAAGGTCGTTACGTACAAGACGGTCGACGGAAACAAGCTAAGGCTTCACATCTTCAATCCGCCGGGCCACAAGCCTTCGGACAAGGCACCGGCGATCGTGTTGTTCTTCGGCGGTGGCTGGATCAGCGGTGGGCCGGGCCAGTTCCACCGGCAAGCCCACTATCTGGCCTCACGCGGCATGGTGGCCATCTGTCCCGTTTACCGAACCAAGAAACGGCACAAGACCACGCCCAAAGAGTGTGTCAAAGACGGCAAGTCGGCCATTCGCTGGATTCGCCGTCATGCGGGCGAGCTGGGCATCGACCCGAATCGGATCGCGGCCGGCGGAGGCTCGGCCGGCGGGCACGTGGCCGCCGCGGTGGCAACGCTCAAGGGATTCAACGAGCCGGGCGAGGACACGTCCGTCAGCGCCCGCCCCAATGCCCTGGTCCTGTTCAACCCGGTCTTCGACAATGGGCCCGACGGCTACGGCCACGATCGCGTCAAGGACTACTGGAAGGAGTTCTCGCCGATGCACAACATCGACAAGAGTGCGCCGCCGACGCTGGTGATGCTCGGCACCGAAGACCAGCACTTGCCCGTTGCCACGGCCGAAAAGTACAAACGGCTCATGGAAAAGGCAGGCGTCCGATGTGAGCTGCGTATCTACAAGGGACAACGGCACGGGTTCTTCAACTTCAACCGGGACAAGTATTACGAGACGCTGCTCGAGGCCGACCGATTCCTGACCTCGCTTGGCTATCTGACCGGAAAACCGACCCTCAGTAGTTCCAAATTCCATTGAGACCTGGCATTGTCATTCTGAGCGTAGCGAAGAATCTCCTTGGACAATCGAGATCCTTCGCTACGCTCAGGATGACCTGCTGAGGTGTCAGCCAGCCAAACTTGGAACTACTGACCCTGAAACGAGACCCGAAACAAGACCTGAAACGAAAGTAGTCTTGGCTGCTTGCCTCGCTCTTTTCACTTCCGACCGGCGCAACGGACTTTCCGGCCGGTGATTCGCTGGGCTAGCGCTGCGCTATGGCCCACGCACCCATCAAACCACTGCCCGCTGCCTATCCCGGCGCGCCGGGACTGCCTACCGCCTTCCTCCCCCGTTCGGGCCGTTTTTTTAAATCGCCCAAAATCTCGCTTGACCGGTGACTACAGTTGTGATACAAATCGTGACTACGGATGTGGTCATACAAGGAGTCTCACCATGAAAATCTCGGATGCGGAATGGCGCGTGATGCGGGTCGTCTGGGGGCGAAAGGCCGCTACGGCGGCCGAGGTGATCGAGCAGTTGGTGCCCGAGACCGGCTGGAACCATCGCACGGTCCGGACGCTCTTGGGCCGCCTGGTCGACAAGGGCGCCCTGACTGCCCAGCAGCAAGACAACCGCTACGTCTATCGGCCGAAGGTCACCCAATCGCGGTGCGTCCGGCAAGCGACGCAATCGTTTCTCGACAAGGTCTTCGACGGCGATGCCGCGGGGCTTTTGACGCATTTCGTTCGCAATGAAGAAATCCCGCCCGAGCAGATCGACGAGCTCAAGCGTCTGCTCGATGAAAAGGGGAAGGAGGAGAGCTGATGCATGCCGCAAGTGGCGTTTCGGCCCAAGTGGCTGGGTGGCTGGGGCATAGCGCAGCGCTGCCCCAGATTTCTTATGCCCAAGTGATGCTCCACGTGTTGGAGACCTCGTGGCAGGCGATCGTGCTGGCGGTGGTCGTGCTGCTTCTGGGTTGGCTGCTGGGCGATCGACTCTCGGCCCGATGGCGATGCGCCTTGTGGCTGATCGTCGTGGGCCGGCTTTTGCTGCCCGTCGCCCCGCAGAGCCCGGTGAGCCTTTTCAACTATTTACCTGTCAATCCGATGCTGAGAGCCGCCGTCGAGGTGACCGAGCCGTCGGTGGCAACCGATCCAATCGCCTTGCTCCCGACCCAGCCGCCAGGGCCCCTGGCCGAGCCGGTTGGGGCCGACGCGGATTTCGTGGCGGCGCCGCCCTTTCCCAACCCGAGCACGAGCCGGCCAAAGGCCGAGCCGGTTCCCGGCGCGACGGCGCTGTCGCCGTGGCAGATCGTCTCCCTGGTGTGGTTGGTGGGCATGGTACTGATTGTCCTTCGGCTCCTCGTCATGCTCGTTCGGTTGCGGCGTCTTCTACGGCAATGCTGGCCGGTGATGGACTGCGACGTCCAGCGTGCATTTGAGGCGGCGAAGCGCGAATTGGGCGTGCAGCGTCACGTGGAATTGGTCGCCACCTCGGCGAAGGTGGGCCCCGCGGTGGCCGGCGTACTGCGCCCTCGGATAATCCTTTCCGACTCACTATTGGCCACGCTTTCGGCGGACGAACTGCGACTGGTGTTTCTGCACGAATTGTCCCACGTCCGGCGACACGATCTGGCGGTGCAACGGCTCTGGATCGTGGCCGAGATGCTGCACTGGTTCAATCCGGTCGTGTGGTTGGCTGCCCGGCGATGGCAGGCCGATCGCGAGCTGGCCTGCGACGAGGCCGTGCTGGCGCAGCTCGACGGGCCGGCGCGCGGGGGCTATGGGCAGACGATTCTGCGAGTGATGGAGTCGCTCGGCGGATTTCGCCCGGTGCCCGGGGCGGTCGGCGTGGTGCTGGGCCGGAGATTCCTTGCCCGGACAATAGGCATGATCGTCCGCTATCGACCCCGCGCGCGCGGCTGGACGGTGCTTGCCGCGGCGCTGCTTCTGGCGTTGATCCCGATCGGCCTGACCAACGCGGTCGAGCAATCGGACGAACCGGCGATGAGCGACGAGGTGACCGCCGCGGCTACGGACGAAGCGTCGCTGCCGCTTCCGTCGGATGCCGACAAGCCTGACGGCGCGGAGCACAAGATCACGATATTCTCGCTGCAGTATCTTAAGGCGGATCACGCGGCCGCCACGATCAAGCGACTGTACTTCGGCGGGGACGAAGCAAAGAATCGGGACCAGTTCCGGATTTTCGCCGACGTCAAGCGCAACAAGCTGGTGCTTCGGGCCAATGCGGCCCAGACGAAGGAAATCAAGAAGCTACTCGCCGAGCTGGATGTCCCGCTGCGCGAGATGGGCAGCGCCAGAAAGGACCGCGAGGCGAGTGGTCTCTCGAGAGCGGCCGCCAAGAGTCAGGCCGATCCCCTTTCGATGGACGCCAAAAAGACCATCACGATCGCCGGCAAGTGCGTCGACGAGAAAGGCAAGCCCCTTGCCGGCGCGGAGGTGGTCGTTTACGAGCGATGGTCCGACAAGCGGGGGGGGTACCAAACAAAGGTGGCCGAGGCGAAGACTGACCGCCAAGGCAAATTCCGCTTCGCCGATCTGCCAGCGCCCTTTGTCGACAGGAAAGGCAAACGGGCATTGTGCTATGACGTCTGGGCGCGAAAGTCGGGTCGAGCCTCGGCC
>CAZWWC010000074.1:0-13794 GCA_964637625.1 uncultured Planctomycetaceae bacterium | reverse complement strand
GATGCCGACTTTTTCTGTCAACGAGATGTCTCGGGCCGGGTCACTTCCACATCGATCCGGCCATCCCGACGGCGATGGGAACGAAGATCAGCAGCGGGCCCCAGGCCGCCAGGTGCGGCGAAATCAGGCAACTCGTGCCCAGGGCCTGCAGGGTCCAGGTGACCAACACGAACACCGAAACCACCAGGATGCACAGACCGATCGCGATGAACATGTTACGGTTCTCTCGCGTCATCACCAAGGGAAGCCCCAGCAGAAGAAGCGTCACGTCCAGAAAGGGACGAACCATGCGAGCGTGGATGTCCACGTGAACCTGATGCCCGAAATCGACGCTCGGGTTGCGCAGTCCGGCGATCAACTCGGCCGTCGAGGCGAACGTGAGTTCCTTGGTAAGAAGTTCAAACGTCGCATTGCTGGCCACGAAACACTGGTCCGGTTCCAGCCAGTCGGCGTCGCGGGGCGTGATGACGATCGGTTGGTTGTCCAAGTAAAGCGAGGCGGCGGAGGCGAGGTCCTTCGGCTGTTCGACGCCTACCAGCAAGTATCCCCCGGGTCGGTGCTTCTGGGCCGCTCGATAATACGCATCCTTCGCCAGTAGCTGGTTGCCGTAATCGCTCAACGCTTCCGGCAGCTGAAAGCTTGGCCTGTTGATGCGTCGCTCGGCGGCGTAGGTAGCCTTGCCGCGGATAAGAATGTCGGTTTGCTCGTCGTAACACGATCGAAGTGGCCGGCCGGACTGGCCCGTCAAATCGGACGGCTCCTGGGCCAGCTCGGTCTGATAGCGCGGGATAATCAACTCGCGGTTGGCCGTGGCCAGAACGGCAATCGACGCCGCGGCCACGATCACCGGCACGGCGACGCGAATACGGGGAACGCCGGCTGCCATCAGGGCGGTCATCTCGTTGTGGCGCTGCAGCCACGTGACGGTGAACATCGCCGAGATCAGCGCGAGCATGCCCGCCGTCAAATCGAAGAAGTACAGCGACTGATAAGCGTAATAGGTGGCCACGATCGACGCCAGGCCGCCGCGATCGTCGGCGACCTTCAGGAAGCTGTCGAGGTTCGTGAATGCGCCGAAGACGATATACAGGCCCGTCAGACTGAGAAAACAGATCAGAAAAGTCTGAACGAACTGGCGTAGGATGTAGCGATCGATAATGCGCATGATTGACCCTTGCGTGGCTCAGACCACCTGTCGGATTGCTCGACCCAACGCCTCGACGCCGTAACGAATTTCCTCGCACGAGGGAACCCCGAAGCTCAAGCGAATCATGTTCCTCGGCAGCACACGACTCTGGCTGGGATAGCAGTAGACGCCCGGCACGTAGAGAACACCCTCCTCGACGGCCCGATCGAACAGCGGGCCGTCCAGGCCGGAATCGATCGCCTCGGGCAGGCGGAGCCAGACGTAGAGCCCTCCGGTCGGACGGATCCAGTCGACACCGTCGATCGGCGCGAGGAATTGATCGGCCGCTTCCATCATGGCGCTGATCTTCTCGCGGTAGCTCGCCCGAATCCGCTCCAGGTGGTCGTCCAATAGCGACTCGGTAAGCACCGTGTGCATCAAGTACTGGCTGAAGTTGGGGGAGCCGAAGTCGATGTTTCCCTTGAGGCTCAGCACGGGCTCGACCAGATCGCGCGGCAAAACCCCCCAGCCGACGCGAATGCCGGGCGAAAATGATTTGGAGAACGTTCCGGCCACGACGACCGTATCGCCCTGGCGATCGAACGACCGCATGCTTGGCGTGTCCTCGCCCCAATAGCGGAGTTCGCGGTACGCCGTGTCCTCGAAGATCCGGATTCGGTGATCGCCGGAATACCGCTTGGCCAATTCCACCAAGGCCGCGCGGCGCTGGGCGGGGATCGTCACGCTGCTCGGATTGTCGTAGTAGCTGACGGCGTAAATCGCCTTGATCCGGTGCAGATCGCCGCTCTCGGCGCGTCGGGCCAGTTCCTCCTCGACGGCCTCCGGAATCAAACCTTGCTGGTCGGTCTCGACGCCGACGGCTTGGACCCCAAGATTGGCCAGCAGGCCGAGAAAGACGAAGTAGCTCGGCGCGCCACAGAGCACAACATCACCGGGATCGAGGAGCGTATCGGCCACCAGGAACAGGAAGACGTTGCTGCCGGCCGTGACCACCACTTGATCGACCGAGACGTTCATCTCGGCGGCCGAGCGGCCGTCGGCCTCGCACATCCGCTGCAGTAGAAGCTCGCGCAACGGGCCATAGCCGATCGTC
Organism: uncultured Planctomycetaceae bacterium; assembly: GCA_964637625.1. Lineage (GTDB taxonomy): Bacteria > Planctomycetota > Planctomycetia > Pirellulales > Thermoguttaceae > UBA11386. Next base: position 11,554 of record CAZWWC010000074.1, on the reverse strand, counting down.
GTTCCATACTGCAACGCGGCCAGCGCCCGTGCCGGATCGGACCAGAGGATTTCGAGCGCCTTTCGCGTGGGATCGACAGGAAGCGTCTGCTGGTCGGTGAAACCGGCCGCCAGCGAGACCAACTTGGGGTTGGCCAGCGCCTTGGCCATCAGTTGGGTAATGACCTGTTCACCCCCGGCCCAACGGGCACGTCGACTAAGCGCCTCTTGATGTAACATGGAAGGATGTCGACTTTCTGCGGATTTCTACGGAAAGATTGTGCCGGAGAGGGGCCACAACTCGCGGCGAGTATTTCTACGTTGGTCCCCTCCAAACGGATCGAGGCCGCCCTCGGCCTGCCGGACGCTAAGGTGTGATGGTCGCCGACAGCGCCGAGCGGCCCACGCACGTCCACCCATACGGGTGATTGCGAGCCATAGCTATACTTTTTTTTCGGGCCTTCGGGCTGCTTACCGAGGCAGGAAGGTCCAATCCCGGCAGCATAGGGGATTTGACCTTGGGAAGTCAAGAAAGGATTCCCCAATCGGCCTTCGAACCACTATGATATACTCGTTTCAAAAGAATAGGAAATCCACCGGATGTAGGAAATCCACCGGATGGAAGTCTCGCGGAGACATTTGCGTCCTATCGAAGACCATCGGATCGGGGACTGAATGTGAATGCTGAGGTCCACGGCTGCGGTAACACTCCAGTGCCGACGAGCAGCGGGACGTTGGGCGAAACACCGGCCGAAATGACGTCGTCGAACCCGCCGTCTCGGGCCGACCTTGGCCGGGGTGTCGTCGCCCGATGGTGCCGGCGGACGTGGCTTGCCGCCGTCAACTTGGTCTTGCCTCCACGCTGTGCTTTTTGCGGCGTTGACATCGAACCGGAAGACGGCGAGCCGCTTCTCTGTGAGACTTGCAACCGACTTCTCGTACCGGGCTGGCGGCTCGGTTGTCGTCGTTGTGGCACGCTGGTTCCTCAGGTGCCCGAACAACCCGAGTTCGTGGCCAGCAAGCCATTGCCGCCGGCTGGTCGTTGTCTGCGTTGCCGCAGGCAGCCCTACTACTTCGACGGCGTGATTCCGCTGGGGCCCTATCGTGATGAGCTTCGTCAGGCCGTCGTGCGCATGAAGCAACGTACGGGTGACCATCTGGCCGGCACGATGGGTGAACTCTACGCCCAGCGGCGGGCTAACGAAGTGGCTGCCTTCAGACCGGACGTGGTGGTTCCCATTCCCATGCACTGGTCGCGACAGATGGTCCGCCGCACGAACAGTCCGGAGATCCTGGCTGCCCGAATTTCCCGCCATTTGGGGGTTCCATCTGAAGGGGCCATGCTGGTTCGTCGCCGCAATACGCTTCCCCAAGCGGGTCTGCCCCCAACGAAACGGTTCGAAAACGTCCGCGGCGCGTTCCGATTGGGCAGGGGCTACGCTATAAAGGATGCGCGGGTGCTGCTGGTCGACGATGTCCTGACCACCGGCGCGACGTGTAGCGAAGCCGCCAAGGTGTTGAGAAAGGCCGGCGCCCAGATCGTGCTGGCGGCCGTCGTCGCTCGCACCGACCAGCCAAGGGCATAAGTCCAGCGACTGAGCAGGTGACCCCTTGTTGTGGCAAGAAGGATCGAGAGAATAGTAGCATGCCGGACAAACGCGAGAAGAACACCCGATCACAGCCGTCGGCCGACCATCCGTTTCGCGGCGCGGTGCTTCGCGGGCTGGCGGTGGTTGTGCCCCCGTTGCTGACGATCGTTATTTTCATCTGGGTCGGCGGAACGGTCAATCTCTACGTGCTTCGCCCGGTCAGCGCCGGCGTGCGCAACGCGCTGGCCTGGCAGTTGGCCGACATACGCGAGGAGTTGCCCCCGGAAGGTATACCCGAGAAGGATTTGCATCCGGGCGCGGATGCAACCGACTGTTACCACGAGACCTCCGATGGAAAGTACGTGCCCTATTTGGTCTACGACATGGTTCGGCGGAATCACGGAACCGAACCACTGCCCCAGACGGCCAAAGGGCTCTATCGTCGCTACGTGGAGCTGCGGTATCTTCCACCGCACAGGGTCGTTCCCGCCTTTTTGGCGGTCTTCATCTTCGTCCTTTATTTGCTCGGAAAATTCATGGCCGCCGGAATCGGGCGGATCTTCGTCGGCGCGTTCGAACGCGGTATTCTCCAACTGCCCTTGGTCCGCAACGTCTATTCCTCGGTGAAACAGGTCAGCGATTTCTTGTTCAGCCCTCGCCAGATTGAGTATACGCGCGTCGTGGCCATCGAGTATCCTCGCACGGGCATCTGGTCGTTGGGCCTGGTCACGGGTGAGAGCATGATCGACATTCGCGCGGCGGCCAACGAGCCGGTCGTTTCGGTCCTGGTGCCGACCTCGCCGATGCCGATCACCGGCTACACCATTAACGTCAAGAAAAGCGAAGCGCTCGACCTGAACATCACCATCGAACAGGCTTTTCAATTCATCGTCAGTTGCGGCGTGGTCGTGCCGCCGCAACAGTTGCAGGAGGCCCTGGAAAAGAAGGCAAAGGCCCCGCAGTTGGAGTCGGACGCCGCGCAGCCGGACGCGGCCGGGTAGCGCCGTAGGTCAGGCTGTGCCTGGCGGTCTTACGATGATTCTGCCACCGAGGCCATGACGGACCCGCGTGCCGTCGGGTGGCATCGGTTCTTGAACCGATGTGGCAACGCCACGGGAGGTCAAAACAGCCTGCTTTTCTCAAGTCAGTCTCGCGCAGAGCCGGGGAGACGCCGAGAAGAGTAATAGCCACGAAAGAAAACACGCGGCGCCAAGCCCTTTCTTGTGTCTTTGGTGGATCGCTTTCCACGGAAGATCCACCGGTGGGTGGTGCCCGCCCTGCTATTTCGTAGGAAGATTGGTATTATTGATGTTTGCATGGCCATTGAACGGTTGGCCATGGCCGAACTGCCTTGAAAGCCGGGCTCCCGTTGGTCGCCCTGGGTTCATTAGCCATGCAAGGGTCAATAGGCAATGAAATTGCGACTCGGAACACGAGCCAGCGCGTTGGCCCTTTGGCAAGCCAAGTGGGTGGCTCGCCGTCTGGCGGAGCACGGCGCCGAGATCGAACTTGTCACGATAAGCACGACCGGGGACCGGGAAGCCCAGGGCCCCATCGACGCCATCGGGACTCAGGGTGTCTTTGCCAAGGAGATCCAAAACGCGCTGCGGGCGGATCGAATCGATTTGGCCGTGCACAGCTTGAAGGATCTCTCGACCGAGCCGGTGACCGGATTGTGTCTGGCGGCCGTGCCCGAGCGAGGACCGGCGGGTGACGTGCTCGTCTTTGGCGATCAAACTTACCGATCGCTCGATGGCTTGCCGCCGGGCGCGGTGGTGGGAACCGGCAGCCTAAGGCGAAGGACCCAACTGCTTCACGTCCGGCCCGATCTGCAAGTGGAGCCCATTCGAGGCAACGTCGAGACCCGGCTGCGGAAGCTGGATACAGGCCGGTACGACGCCGTGGTCCTGGCCGAAGCCGGCCTGCGGCGCCTGGGTTTCGATCGCAGGATCGGTGAGATCTTATCGCTCTCGGTCATGTTGCCGGCCGTCGGACAGGGTGCGCTGGGCGTCGAGGCGCGCCAAGACAACCAGCGGACTCGTGCGGCTGTCGATCTGATCGATCATTGGCCGACCCACGCGGCCGTCATAGCCGAGCGGGCCATGCTCCGGGCACTCAAGGGAGGCTGTTCGGCGCCCGTTGCCGGTTGGGGGTGCGTCGAGGGCGATACGCTCCGGCTGGCCGGCCGCGTGCTGAGTGTCGATGGGACGGGCCGGATAGACGCGGTGCTCGACGGCCCTCTGGATGAGCCCGAGCGGTTGGGGCAAGCCGTCGCCCGGCGATTGACCGACCAGGGCGCGGCCGAGCTGATCCGCCAGGCACGACAGCGCTAGGCCGGGCTGAGGTTGTGTTCTCCGGGTTGGATTCTTGGCAATACGCCACAGTCTTCGGAGCGTTTGCCATGCTATCCGTCACAAACCAACTCGACGCATTTTTCCTGGTCGTTCCTAATCCTCGCGCCCGATATATCTTGCGCGTAGCCCCAAATTCCACTTCGGGAGGGAGACCGCGTTTTCCGGCAGCCGTAAGTACTCGACACAGCGCCCTTTGTATCGCGAGAGTTGGCAGAAGATGCTTTCACGGATGATGAGGATCGACACGATCCATTTTGGGTGTGTCGACGTCAGGCAGCAGGACGTCTTCCATTTCCCGTTGGGGATGCCCGGTTTAGAGCACTGCCGTCGTTGGGTTCTGCTGACTCCCCCGGACGAACCCGCCGTGAGCTGGCTTCAGTGTGTCGATCGTCCGGAGATCGCCTTGGCCGTGGTCGAGCCGCGTCGCTACCTACCGGACTATCGGGTGCGGATGTATCGTCGAGAATTGGCCCGCCTGGAACTGAGATCCCCGGGCGAGGCGCGTGTGCTGGTAACGGTGAATCGGACGCAAGGCGGATTGACACTGAACTTGAAAGCGCCGCTGGTGATCAACAGGAAGCGTCGCATCGGGCGACAAGTGATCTCCAATGGTGACATGGCCGTGCAGTATCCGTTGGAGGGAACCGTGCCGAAGGCGAGGCGGAAGATCGCCTAGGATGGATCTTGGATGAGAGTCTGAGAGCCGCGTTACCATACTCTGACATAAACAGTCACTCCAGTTCGCCGAGGAAGGAGTCAGCGATGCTCGTCTTGTCTAGACAACGGGATGAAAGCATCATCATCAATGACAACGTGGTGGTGACGATCGTAGACATACGAGGAGACAAGGTTCGCTTGGGCATCGAGGCACCGCAGGAGATTCCCGTCCATCGTCGCGAGGTATACGAAGCGATCCAACGGGAAAACCTCGAGGCTTTACGGCTCGGACCCAAGGATACCGAAACCCTTCGCCAGCAGAGCAAGGAACAGCCAAAGGACAGATAGGTCGGCGTGTCCGAGGTGAGGCGATCCGGGAATTGGGAGGACGAACCTCCTGGCGAGCCGAGTGTCTCCGTGCGTTTGCGTCCCGGCGAGCCGGGACGTGCCACCCCCATTTCCGGACATGCTCACGCTGTTCGAGAGCGTGCCACCCGACGCAACAACAATAGGGCCCGGCAGATACCACCGTCGCGTCCACCGGGCCTGCTTTTTCAGAGGACACAGGGAGATGAAAGCTCATCGTGTATCGTTGTTCCTCGTTCTGATGGTCCTGGGACTGACTGCGACCGCTGCGGCTTCCTCGCTGGGCCAAGACGGCCCGGTGGCCGACAAGGTGGGAAAAGCGGAACCATCGGCGGAACCTTACGAAGCGTACGAATACGACTATGGCTATCCGGAAGAGCAGGAGCAATGGACCGAGGAGGACGAGGAATCAACTGACTACGATTCCATGTTCGGCGATGTGTACGAAGATGATTCCTCCGACGGGGCGGACATCTCGGAGGACGGCGGTCTGGGGTCGGTAATCGGCGATGCGGACTCAGCCGAGCAACAGGATAAAGAGGGCACGGGCCACGACTGGGACCCTTACATGGAGGAAGTCTACGACTACGAGCGTGCCGGTGCCTTCGAGTACCTCGGCGGCCAATACGATGGCGACGTCGGGACCGAAGCGGCCGACGGGCCGTCGTTCGAGGACAACCCGCTCTTGAGGGCCGCTGTCTCGGCCGCCACACGCACGCTACGACGGTTCAGTGGGGCAATAGCCGGGCTTCTATGCAAGGTCGGGCCGCTCCATTAGCCCCCTGGAGAGTGGGCCGGGTCCAGCCAAATGGCCCACATCCCTCCCGGACGATACGACGGACACTCCGCACGATAATCGTCCTATCCGGAACGTTTGCGGCTCGGATGCACCGATGCGTCCGGGCCGCATTGGTGCGCGACGCAAACGGTTCGACGGAAATGACCGAATTCGGGGGGAAAGGTGTTGGCTGAATTCCGGGTTTTTCATTGGCAAAAGTCGGTCGTCGGGATAGAATAAGTGCAATTGGCTGCAATAGCCTTTCTTGACGACGATTCTCGGAGCGTCTTCAGGCGTGTCGCGCGGAACACGGCTCGCCTTACGCTCGGTTCTTACCTGCCGGAGATTCCAGATATGTCGACACACTCTCCCTTCCGACTGGCTTTCTTGGCTGTGGCCATGATGGCAACGTGGATGACGTGCACCGGAGTCATGGGTGCCGAGTCGAGCCCTGAGGCAGCTCGACTTGACGTGTTCTCCCACCCCGACGGCAACACCTACTTCGCGCTCGGTCTCAAACCGACCGTCGAGGTGAGCAAAGCGGATGGTACCGACGTCGTGGTCTTGTTCGATACGTCGAGCAGCCAAGCCGGCACGTTTCGTGACGATGCTTTGGCCGCGCTGGAAAGCTTGTTGGCCAATCTAGGACCCAACGATCGAGTGAAGCTGTTCGCCGTCGACCTGAACGCCATCCCGATGAACTCGGCGCTGGCCGCGCCGGGCGGCCGAGAACTTGCCGAGGCCGTGGAGAAGCTCAAGGCCCGCGTACCGTTGGGCGCGACCAACATGGAGGCGGCCTTGACGGCGGCCGCCACAAGCTTCAGCGGCGCGACCCGGCCCCGTGCTTGCGTCTACATCGGCGACGGCATGAGCGCCGCCAGCGTGCTGGGCACCCAGGAGTTCGACGAGTTGACTGCCGCGCTGGTCGGCGGGCGCGTGGCCGTCAGCAGCTACGCCGTAGGGCCGCGCCTGGACAGGCAATTGTTGGGTGCGTTGGCCGGGCGGACCGGCGGGGTGATGAAGTCCCAAGAGAACGTTGCGGTGCTGGAGAAAGCGGGCAGACCGAAGGGTGTCGTCCCGGTTTCGCCCCAACAGGCCGGCAAAGCACTGGCCGAGGCCGCTACCGGCGTGGTCTGCTGGCCCATTTCGGTCCAGTTGCCCAAGGGTCGCTTCACGGAAATCTTGCCGAGACAAATGCCGCCGTTGCGAGCCGACCGCGACAGCGTCCTGATCGGTACGCTCAAGGGGGAGGGTCCCTTGTCGATCAAGATGACGGTCAACACACCGGCCGGCACGAAGGAGCTTGCGTGGACGGTGGCGCCGGGCCAATCCGAGAAGCGGTATGATTTCCTGGCCAAGCTGGTCGATCTGGGCCGCTTCGACGGCGGGATGAGCTTGCCGCTGGTCGACTCGGCCAGTCTGCAGATGGCGCGGAACATAAGCAACGTGGGTGCGATCAACCTGGCCCAGCTCGCCCGAGAGGCGATGGCGCTGGGGAATCTTCAGCGGGCGGAACAACTGATCGGAGAGGTCCTGCGGCGCAAGCCCGAGGACCGCCAAGCCAAGGCTCTGCTGGCGGAAATCAAGCGGCACAAGACCGGCGGGCCGGCCGAGGATGGATTGAATCTGACAGGTCCTCCGAAGGCCGAAGCCAAGGAAGGTGCTTTCGCCCGGGCGTTCGAGATGGAACGTGAGATTATCGCCGAGCAAGTGACCAAGGACGTGCAGGTAGCGATCAACAGTGCGCGAAAAGGGAAAGCTCCCGGCGAAGAAACGATCCAGGATCTGAAGCTCATGCTGGAGAACGTCCGTGGTATGTCTGATTTGGATCCCGACGTGCGTGACCAGTTGGTCAGCCAATTACAGTCGGCGCTTCGCGCGACCCAGAATCGCCAGGAAACCGTGGAGCTTGCGCGTCAGCAGCAAGCGGAATCGCAGGCGGCGGCCGAAGAACGCGAATTGATCGTGAAGAACCTGGCTCGAAAGCAGGAGAAGGTGAAACAACTGATGAGGCGATTCCATTCGCTTCTGCGCGAAGACGGGTATCGCTACGAGAACTACCAGCAAGCCGAAGAGCAAGTCGCCGTGGAAGCCCTGGAGATCGTCGAAGCCGAGGACATGGCCTCGATGAAACCGACGATGGCGGAGGCCATCGCCTGGGTTCGCATGAAACGATACTACGAGGAGAACCGGCGTCGCAGGATACAGCGCCAGCGGGCCTTGCTCGCATCGCTGAATTCCGTCGAGGAGTCGCACATGGCCATCAACGATAACGAGCCGATCGTGTATCCCCCGCCGGAAATCTGGAACCAGATGTCGGAGCGCCGCAAGCTGAAGTATAGCAAGATGGACCTGGCGCTTCGCAACGAGGCCGAGCAACAGATTAACCGCGCCCTGGAAGACAAAACCAAGATGCAATTCAACGAGAATACGCTGGGGGAGGTCATCGAATACCTGTCGACGCTGCACGAGATCCCGATCACGCTCAACAAGAAGGCCCTTCTTGAGTTTGATCTGGGGACGGACACGCCGGTGACGTATTCGGTGGACGGCATCTCGTTGCGTTCGGCGTTGCAGGAGATGCTCAGCGAATTCGACCTGACTTACATCATCGAGAACGAGCAATTGAAGATCACCACCAAGGAAGACGCGGAGCAGAAACGCGTGCCGCGCGTCTACCCGGTGGGCGATCTGGTAATCCCGATTAGAAACTACCCGTCGATGGGCATGGGGATGATGGGTGGCGGCATGGGCGGCATGGGGGGCGGCATGGGCGGCATGGGTGGCGGCATGGGCGGCATGGGGGGCGGCATGGGCATGGGCGGCATGGGTGGCGGCATGGGCGGCGGCATGGGCGGCATGGGTGGTGGCATGTTCAACGCCCCACGCGAAATCATCCCGCCGCAAGTCTTCCGACGCTTGCCCAAGGAGGTCCAGGAAGTCCTTCCCCGCAGAAGGGTGCCCGGCGGGTTCCAGGCCTTCTCGGTCGAGGATGACCTGAGCCGCGCGGTCGAGCCGTCGGTGCCGACCGAGGGCCCCGCCGCGAAGACGCGTTCCGACAAGATCGAGGTGAAGACCGACTCGACCGAGAAGCCCGAGGCCCTCTGGAATGCCTACTTCAGCAAGAATGAACCGACCGAAGCCGCCGTCCGACGGAAGGTGCGGGGATTGATGAGTAACAAGCAATACGACCACGTGATCGCCTTGATCCGCGCCGCGTTGCGCACCGGCCAGGCCCAGCCGTGGATGTATGAGGCCATGGCACTGGCCATGCAGATCGACGGTCGCAGCGACGAAGAGGTCGAGCGGGCCGTGATGTCGGCCGTCGACTGGGCCACCAGTCCGGTGGACCTGATGTACGTGGCGGCTTACCTGGCCGACATCGGCTTGCACCAGCGGGCGCTGCAGGTGTTTCAACAGGTGTCGAAGATTGCCCCGGATCGACCGGAGCCTTACATGCACGGATTGCGAGCGGCCCAGCGAACGGGCGACCTCGAGGGGATCAAATGGGCCACGGCCGGGATTCTCGGCCGCGCATGGCCCAAGGAGCATGCCGACGTTTGGCTCAAGGCAGTGCGCGTTGCCAAAGCGACACTGGAAAAACTCAAGAAAGAAAAACGCACCAAGGAAGCAAGAGAGTATGAAAAAGCACTCGACCAGGCCGTGGTGCGTGACGTCGTGGCCCGCGTGTCTTGGACGGGCAGCGCGGACATCGATCTGATGGTGGAGGAGCCGTCGGGTACGATTTGCTCGTGCCGCAGTCCGAGGACGACCGCCGGCGGCATCATGATGGGCGACAAATTCGCCTCCGTCGGCGCGGGCGGTGCCAAGGTATTCTCCGAAGGCTATGTCTGCCCGAAAGGATTCAGCGGTAATTACCAACTCTTGATCCGACGGGTTTGGGGTGAGGTTACGGCGGGCAAGGTGACGGTCGACGTTTTTGTCAACTGGAACACGAAAGGGGTGAAACACATTCGGAAGCGAATTCCGTTGTCCGAAAACGACTCCCTGGTCACGTTCGACCTGGCCGAAGGACGCCGCAACGAGCCGCTCCAAGAGCACCGAATCGCCAGTGCCGCGGCAGGACAGTTGGCCATCCGCCGACAAGTGCTCGCCCAACAGGTGGCCGCGCTGATCGATCCTCGCGCCATGGTGAGCCTGGCCGATTCTCGCGGCCCCGACGGCGCCGCAGGGAATGCCATCGTGCCGGTCGCCAGAGGAGGCGCGGTCGGCTACCAGCCCATCATCCAGACCATTTGGGAAGGCGGTATGATAGGAGGGGGCCGGGGAATAACGGCAGTCGTTTCCGCCGACCGACGCTATGTTCGAATCACGGCTTCCCCAAGTTTCCAGGCCATCCCGGCGGTCAACACGTTCAACTTCGTTACCGGCGAGAGCGGCATGGGCCAAGGCGGGACGGGCGGTGCGGGCTTCGGCGGCATGGGTGGCGGCGGCATGGGCGGCATGGGCGGCACGGGCGGCGGCATGGGCATGGGGTTCTAGTCGCCACGGTCAATCTTTCGAAACAACCACACAGGCTGGACTCTCGCATCGGCGGGAATTCAGCCTGTTGTTCTTACGACGCCTGGGAAGACATCCAAATCGAGTTCTTCGAATTGTCCTGCCTTGAACCGCTCGACCGCAATGGCGCCCATCACCGCGTTATCGGTGCAGAGTGGCCGTGGAGCGACGTGCAACTGGATGCCGTCGTCTTGCGCTGCGGCTTCGAGTCGCCGGCGTAGTCGGCCGTTGGCCGCCACGCCGCCGCCGACGCACAAGGTCCGCAAGCCCGTCTTGCGCAGACACAAGAAGGCCTTGCCGACCAGACAGTCGACCACGGCCTCCTGGAAGCTGGCTGCCAGATCGGCCACCTGTTGTGGATTCAAACGAAGTTCGCTGAAGTCGGACTTGCCCGGCCCAACCAGCTTGTAGCGAACGGCCGTCTTCAGACCGCTGAAGCTGAAATCGAGCCGGCCCTCATCTTGCAGGAAGGTTCTAGGCAAGGCGTAGGCTTTCGGATCGCCCCCGCGGGCGGCGTGCTCGATGGACGGGCCGCCGGGATAGGGAAGACCCAGCATGGCGGCGACTTTGTCGAAGGCCTCGCCCGCCGCGTCGTCGAGCGTCGCTCCGAGAAGCTCGAACTCCAGCGGGCTTCGACAATGATACAGGTTGGTGTGGCCGCCGCTGGCGATCAGGCCGACGCAAGGAAAGATCTCCCGGCCGCTGGCCAGGCGGCATGCGTAGACATGGGCCTGCAAATGGTCGACGGCGATCAGGGGCAGGTTCTTGACGACGCAGAGGGCCTTGGCCGCGACCAGCCCCACCAGCAACGAACCGGCCAGGCCCGGTGTGTTGACCACCGCCACCGCGTCAACCTGATCGAGCGTAAGCTCGGCCTTCCGAAGGGTCTCGTCAATGACCGGGAGGATGCGCTCGAGGTGGGCGCGCGAGGCAATCTCGGGAACCACGCCGCCATAGCGGCGATGCAACTCGTCCTGAGAGGCCACGACCGAACCGAGCACGTCCAGCGAGTTGGTCACGACGGCCGCCGCCGTTTCGTCGCACGAGGTTTCCAGAATTAGTATTCTCTTTGGCATCATGGACTCAGGCCTGGCCTGGAAGACTATGTCACGAGTGACTGTGTATCTCGGGTGCCCACTGGGTGCCACTGCTGGACTTCGACGAACTCAGTCGAGTCGCTTGTCCAGCAGTGTTTCGCACCGTTGGACAAGCCAGCAGTGGCACCCGGCAATTGGGAGACTATCTCAAGATTCCCTTTGGCATTTGCCTGTCATCCTGAGCGAAGCATTTGCCTGTCATCCTGAGCGAAGC
>CAZWWC010000073.1:12364-13804 GCA_964637625.1 uncultured Planctomycetaceae bacterium | reverse complement strand
CGGGCGATTATGGTGGCTCGCGAATACACGCTCGATCGGCAATACGTCGTGCGCGACGGCGAGATCGTGATCGTCGACGAATTCACCGGCCGATTGGGCGAGGGACGCAAATGGCGCGAAGGAATCCATCAGGCCGTCGAGGCCAAGCAGGGCGTGGAGGTCACGGTGGCCACGGGCCAGGCCGCGCGAATCACCGTACAGGACTTTTTCTTGCGCTACGAGAAGCTGGCCGGCATGACCGGCACGGCTCGCTCCTCCCGGCGTGAGTTGAACAAGATCTACAAGTGCCACGTCATTCCCATTCCGACCAACCGGCCGGTGATACGAGAGCAACTTCCCACCCGGATCCTTGCCGACCAGACGAGCCGCTGGGAGGCGGTGGTCGAGGAAATCGTCCAGATGCACAACGAAGGTCGGCCCTTGTTGATCGGAACCCGCTCGATCGACAAATCCGAGCTCCTCTCAAAAATGCTCACCGAGCACGGGATCGACCACCAGGTGCTCAACGCCCATCGTATCGAAGAAGAAGCGGACATCGTTGCCCGCGCCGGGCTGAAAGGCAAGGTGACCGTCTCGACCAACATGGCCGGCCGCGGAACCGACATCAAATTGGGTGAAGGTGTTACCGAGATAGGCGGCCTGCACGTCATCTGCACCGAGATGCACGACGCGCGGCGGATCGATCTGCAATTGATCGGGCGCTGCGGCCGTCAAGGCGACCCAGGCACCTATCGCCAATACCTGGCCCTGGACGATGACTTGCTCGAGAACGGACTGGGACCGAAGAAGGCCAAAAGGTACGAGGCCATCGGCGAAGCGAGCAACGGCGATTTCGACAAGTTCGCCGGTATCTTTCGCCGGGCCCAACGCAAAGTCGAACGACGCCACTTCCGCGATCGAAAAGCGCTGATGTACTTCGAGAAGGAACGCAAGAAAATGCAGCGCCAGATGGGCCAGGATCCTCATCTCGATACGCCCGGGTGATCGGAAAGGCAACCACGGAGACACGGAGGCACAGAGGATCTGATTACTTGTTCTCTGTGCCTCTGTGTCTCTGTGGTTCTCAAATCGCCGCCATTCACCGTCGCTCTGCGCGTTTCCACGATCGTAGAATGCCGATAGCCAAAAGCACCGGAATCAGGTAGATGAACCACCGTGGTCGCAAAGCCAGCAGAATGAATAGGAGAGGAAGAACACCCCAGAGCCACGCCGGCAGCCGGTGCAGGTCGGGATAGGCCAGCCAGAGCAGGGCCATCACCGCGCCGACACGCCAGAACGCCGCCTCCAGCGCCGGGTAGCCGCCCTCGACCGGCGGCCAGAGCCACAGCACGGCCGCGCCGCAGAGCAAAACGACGGCGATGATTCCGATCGGGTGTCGACGCATGGACGCTCTGGGGATTAGGGATTGGGGAATCAGAAAACTGATAGCCGCGGGCGGCA
>CAZWWC010000073.1:10460-12264 GCA_964637625.1 uncultured Planctomycetaceae bacterium | reverse complement strand
GGCAGCCCGCGGTCTTCGTCCTACGTGGATCAAATCCGGTCCAGCGTGTCGATCCACTGGGCCAATCGTGTGATTTCGTCCGGCAATAGGTAACGTGGTGACTCGCCGATCGATTGCTCCTGGACCGGATGGTTGGCTTTGCGCAGTGCTTTGATCGATCGGGCAATCCGGGCGGCGGCGGGTGATTTCTCGACCGTGACCAGGTAGAACGCCAGCGGGTGGACCGGCTCGGCCGATGGCGCAGGACCCGGCAGCGGCGCGTCGACCGTGGCAACCGCCCGAATCAAGTCACGGTGGCGAAATGCCACCAGATAGCCTAGTGTGCCGCCGCCTTGGTGACCATGGACCACGATCCGATTGGCGTCGATCGGGTATTGGCTGATCAGTTCGTCCAAGACTCGGGCAACGACCGCCTCCTCGCCCGGTAACCAGGCGGTTGGGTTGGCCGGTTTGACCACCAACAGAATCAACTCGCCCCGGTCACACGCCGGCTTCCACAGCTTGAGGATGCCTGCATCATCGACCGCGCCGGGCGCGTCGAGCCAGACTACCACGCCACAAGGAATCGTCATGCTGTAGTCCTTGGGAAGGTAGGCCCAGGCCTTGTTTTCGATCTCGGGCACGGTGATCATCACCTTGCCGCGCGCGGCTCGGCCGACCTTCTTGGAGGGTCCTTCGGCCCGGGCCGGCGGCAGAGCTTCGACCGGCAACGCTTCCGGCACTGGTCCCAGCCTGGCCGAAACCGATCGGGTCGTCCCGTCGCGCTGGATGTCGAGTTTCACTTCGTCGCCGGGCTCGAGCAGAGCGACTTGCCGCCGAAGGTCGTCGGCGCCGGCCAGAGGTTTGTCGACCAGCGAGAGCAGAACGTCATCGGCCCTGATGCCCGCGCCGGCTGCGCCGCTATCCGGATAAACGTAGCGAACCGTCACCGCACCGGACGGCGTTGTCGCGTCGCGTCGCGGCAGAATGCCCAGAAACGGACGCGCGTAGGGCGGCAGCTTGGCCACCAAGGTCAAGCGGCGCTCGATCCGTTTTCCGTCGCGCTGGACGGTCAAGGTGACTTTGTCGCCGGCATAGTATCGTCCGACCGCGTCGTTCACCTCGGCTACGCGATCCACCGGCGAGCGGTCGACGGCCGTGATACGATCGCCCGGCCTCAGCTTCTTATAGGCAGGCGAGCCGGGGTGGCAGGCGGCCACAATCGGCTCGGCCGTGTTCGGGTCGGAGCGGAGGAAGCCGATCCCCATCAGGCCCGGATACAGATCCTCGCCTCGACTGAGCCGCGGCAAGGCACGGAGGATGTCGTCGACCGGAATCGCAAAGCCGATGCCCGAGTCGTACCACTGCAACCCGCCGACCTTCTCGCCGGGCTTGGGCGAGAGCGGCGTAAGGACGCCGAGCACCCGACCGTGAATATCCAGCAGGGGTCCACCGTAGTTGTTGGGTGAGGCGGCCGCGTCGGTCTGAATGGCCCGGCCGCGAATGCGCCAGCCGGCACTGATAATTCCGACCGACATGTTCGGCCGATTGCCCTCGAAGGTGCGTCCCACGGCGATTGCCCATTGGCCGACGCGCATCCGCTCGCGCGGGGCCATCTCGGGCACGGCCAGTGGCGCGAGGACTTCGATTTTCAGCAATACGAGCATGCGGCTGTGGTCGGTCGCCAGAAGACGAGCGGGTTTTCGAGTTCCATCGGGCAGTTGGACGAGGATCGAATCGGGCCGGCGAAGGAAGTTCAGCGCGCTGGAGACGATCAGCCCTTCGGGACTGACCACGAGTCCGGTCGTGGGCCCGGTGCCCAAGA
>CAZWWC010000073.1:0-10360 GCA_964637625.1 uncultured Planctomycetaceae bacterium | reverse complement strand
ACGATCAGCCCTTCGGGACTGACCACGAGTCCGGTCGTGGGCCCGGTGCCCAAGACCAGCTTGCCCAGCCGCTCGCGCCTGCCGACGGTCTCGATGCGCACCACCGATGGCGCGACGCGTTGGACGGCTGCTTGAAATGCTTTCTGTTCGCGTAACGGGAGATCATCGCCGGCCGCCGCGGTAGCAGCTATCGCCAGCAGTATCAGCACGGCGGACCATTTCCGAGGAAACCGAGCCGTGACCGTAAGGGAGCGGTATGATGGGCAAGCTTGAGGGACCGCTTCCTTACGGGCGCGGCTCGGTTCTTGTTGGGGTGCCATGCTCACGCTTGCCGTGAGCATGTTTCTTGACCATTGACCATGGCCACGCTTGCGTGGCCATGGCACCCAGCTTGCCGACAGGTTCATGGTTTGGGGACCTCAAGGGTGAATTCCATCAGTTGCCCATTGCGCATGACGCTCATGTGCACGGTGGCGTCCCGCTCGATGTACTGGAACTCTTCGCGAAGCATCCGACACGACTGGATCAGCCGGTCACGCACCAGGATCACGAGGTCGTCGGGCTTCAGACCGGCACGCCCGGCCGGGGAATCGGGGCGGACCAGGTCGACATAAGGCGGTGTGCGAGGCAACACCTCGGGCACCATGACGATGCCCAGATCGGCCAGGGTGAGCGAGCGGGCCGGCTTTCGGTCTTTCTTCTTCTCCGTTTCGGCAACATACTTGCCGGCGAGGATCTGCTCGACCGTGGGCCGCACCTGTTCGATAGGAACCGCGTAGTTGAGCCACGTATGGTTTAGCGAGTTACGCAATTCCTTGCCCAGGATGCCGACGAGCCGACCATCTCGCGTAACCAGCGCGCCGCCCGCTGCGCCCGGGTTGTTCGTCATCGCGTCCAACACGTAGACCGGACCATCGTAAGGGGTATCGAAGGTGCCGCGGCGAGCCGCCAGCAGAGTCTTCGCCGAAACGACGCCGTGTTGAACGCTCACCGGCTCGTTGCCCGTGGCCACGCCGAATAGATTGCTCAGGGCCAGCACACGGGTGCCGCTCCGAGCGTCGACGGCCCGAGCCAGATCGAAGTGGGGCAATCCCGTGGCGTCGATCTTCAACACGGCGATTTCCAGCCGGGGATGGGCCCCGAGCAACTCGGCGTCGAATTTGCGCCCGTCGTGCAAGACCACAGTCGGATAGTCAGTATCGAGCACGTAGCTCCACGCAGAGAGCACGTGACCCTGCTCGGAGATGAGCAATCCGCTTTGATAGGCTTCCATGCCGCGAAAACCGCCGACACCGTAGATCTTGACGATCTTCGGCTGTAATTCAGCTAGGACGCCTGCCAGAGGTCGTGTCCGAGGGACCGCCGGGTCATCGGCGCCGGCAACGTCGCTGGGGATGCTCAAGCACAGCAGCAGCACGACAATGGACCAGAAGGGGACAGTCCCATTCATGCTTCGCCTAGCGGCTACGCAGAATCGGGACAGACCGCGTCGCGTACTCGATCGCAGTCTTCGGAAGGGGACAGTCCCATTTTTGCTGCGCAAAAATCGGGACAGTCCCCATCGGGCACTCGATCGATCTGTAAACAGTCTGAGCATTTTGTCTGTCCAACTACCGCGGTGAAATCGGTTTGGTGGTGAACTTCTCTATCGAAAAGCGGCCATACGTCTCGTCGCCGAAGCGGACTTCCATTGTGCCCGGCAAGAGCCGTCCGTCGACGGACCGGTAGTCACCCAGATAGACCTCGCACGGGTCAACGTCCTCGGCCGGGAACATCTCCAGCGCCAGCAGGCGGTACTGGTCCGGATCGAAATAGAACCGGCACGTCACGCCGCCGTGGGTCCCGACGAGGACGTCGACCGGGCGATCGTGTCCGACCAACGGCGCGGTACCGAAGCAGTAAACCTGCCCGAAGCGATCGAGCCCGGCGGCGGCCAGCCGCCGCCAGAGGTGCAAGGTGGGCATTAGGCCACCGCTGTGTGACGGGGCCAAATCGCCGGCCAGATCCTCGCCGGCCGTCCACTTCACGCGCTCGCCCGACAACTCCATGCGGCCGCCCTGGTCATCCAACTGGATCCGAAACGGCTTGCCGGTCCCGATCGTGCCGGCGATGGTCCACGGCCCGGACGGTTGCCACTGGCCGGCCGAGGCCATCCATCCGCGCCAGAGACGCTCCTGATGGCGGCGATTGAAGAAGTAGTTGGCGTAGCCGCGCTTCACGGTATAGTGGGTCTTGACCACCTCCGGCATAGGAGGCTTTGCACGCAATCCCGGTATGGAGAAGCGGTGCTTGCCGGGCAGGCGTTTCTTGCCGCGCTCGGGCTGGGGCCCTTTGTCGGGACCTTTCTCGGGCGGCTTCGGCCCTTGGGGCGGCTGGATCGGTCGACGACCCTTGGTTTTGGCCAACAGCTCACTCTCGTGGTGCAGCCCGGCCAACCGCACGAGAACGTCATGACGCTGCCCGGCGCGACGATAGCCAAGCGGCAACCGCCAGTCCTTGGGAAAAACGCCCACGGTGTTCTTGAGTGCGTTGGGACTGCTGATCGGACGGCCGGCGAACTGGACGATTTCGTCGCCATAGCGGATGCCGCGCCGGTAGGCGTCGGACGACTCAAGGATTTCGTCGACGATCACCCGACTATCCTCGTCGAAAGCCGCGCGAAGTCCCAGCGTAGCGTGATCGACGATCCGACCGCTTCGCAGACAGCCGAGAAAGTTCTTGATCTGGTTGATTGAGATAGCATAGCCTACGCCGACACTCACGCGGCCTCGCTTCTCGAAGGAGCAGCGGCCGTTGATTCCGATCAGGCGACCTTGGTCATCGAACAGCGGCCCGCCCGAGTTGCCCGGATTGATGGCCGCGTCGGTCTGCAGGCAATCGGCGTATTCCAGGAGCGTGCCGGCGGGATATTGATAGCGATGCGTGCCGGAGATGATTCCATAGGTCACGGTCGGCTGCAGGTCGGTGGCCAGGAGGAACGGGTTGCCCATAACAAACACCCAGTCACCCAGAGCGACCTGGTCGCTGTCGCCCAGGGTGGCCGAGGGGAAGTCGTCGCGACCGAAGAGCTTGATCAGGGCCACGTCGCCCGTGGGATCGAGCCCGACGAGCACGGCGTCGTAGAGCTTTCCGTCGGGCATGCCGCACTTCAGCCAGTGACCACTCGGTTTGACCACATGGAAGTTGGTCAGGGCCAGTCCGTCGGGCGAAATGACCACGCCGGACCCGCCACCACGTCCCGTGCCGGAAAAAACGGCCACGACGGCCCCTTTGGCCTTTTCCATGACTTTGATGCGTCGGCTCTCGGCTTCCAGAACCGACGGGTCGACCGCAGCGGGCTCGGTGCCGGCGCCGGCCGAGCGGGCCGGTCCCAGCCCAGCCATCGTCGCCCACAGGATGAGAACAAGGCGTAAGCTCATTTGACGATTCTCGCTTCGCACAGATCAACGTGATCGCCCAGATCCATCGCCCGGCCAAAATCGACCAGGATCGTCAGCCGGCCGACGCCGGTGATGTCCAGATCGATCGTTCTGGGTGGCTCGGTGCCCGTCAACGTGGTTTCGATCAACCGACGACCGTCTGCTCGAATAACCAATTGGGCATGGCCATAAGGGCGATACGCGTCGTCGATCCCGGCGATGGCCTTGAAGCGGCGGTAGCCGTCGGGCAACTCGTACTCCACCTCCGTTCGGCTGCAAAGCGCCACGCCGCGGGTGTATCGCTTGCCGCCGAGCACCAAGGGTGAGCTACCGGAGGGCGGGTCGTGAAGCGGGGCGAAAAAGGCCTCGCGCGACGGAGGCTCCTCCTTCAGC
Organism: uncultured Planctomycetaceae bacterium; assembly: GCA_964637625.1. Classification (GTDB taxonomy): domain Bacteria; phylum Planctomycetota; class Planctomycetia; order Pirellulales; family Thermoguttaceae; genus UBA11386. The sequence continues at coordinate 6,548 of CAZWWC010000073.1, read as the reverse complement.
CCGAAATAGGGCGTCCAACGAACCGACCGAGGCTTCAACTGTCCGAGGTAGACGATCTTGCCTTCCGAGAAATCGAGCCGCGCCAGCCGTGCCAGCGGACAATGGAAAGTCAAGCCGGCCGGCGTGGTTACCTCCAGCACGTTTCCTTCCAGCGCAAGGGCGCGGACCGTCCATCGCGAGCCGATCGTGTCGGTCAGCGTGGCTACGGCCCCGGCCAGCACGCGACCGGGAGGATGATAGTAGACCAAGCCGAATACCTTGGACCGTTTTACGCGTAGGACTTCGCCGTCCAGATCGAACTCGACGCGGTCGGAGGTGATGTTTCGGAGGATGCCCCGGTGGTAGTTGAGCGAGTCGCCCTTGCGTACCACCAGCACGTCGGAGTCGGACTGCTTTTCCAACAGACGGCTCCACTGGCTCAAGACCGGCTCGTCGGCCTCGACGAAACGCACGGACCGGACAGCGTCGGTGGAGAAGGTCGCCGGGCCAAAGGGACGCGTGATCTGGGCACGTCCGTCGGTCACGACGAATTGCTCCGCGCAAAGCCTGGAACCGTCGACCAGATCGATCGCAATGGGCAACGGCACCGTGGACCGAGGCGCCACGGACGGCTTGAGACTCATCAAGTCGGCCACGGCCAGCGATCGACGACCGTCGGCCGTTTCGAGGACCACTCGCTGGGCATCGAGCACGACCAGCTTGCCCTGCACGCGCTGGCCGTCGAGCGTCTGTAGATCGACGCCGGGAGCGGCAGCCACGGCAAGGCCAATGAGTATCATGTTCCACATTCGACGTATTACCTTCCTGAATTATGCCACTGCCATTCTCACGGTTCCTCACCGGCCATTTTCCGGAAGTATTGTTCGATGACGTCCCGATAATGCGAGGGAAACCGGCGTCCGATTTCTTGCAGGGCCTCTTCGCGCTCTTTGGGCGGGAGATCTCCCCACCCGCTCTTACTGCCGAGTCTGCGCCTTGTGACCCGCCCCTGGCCCCGGCCACCCATCAATCGGCTGTCCTCGGCCGGCCGGCTCGACTGGATATTGTTGCTGGCGCCGCCCTGGCACTGTTGTTGCTGCTTTTCAAGTTTCTCGATCAGCTTGTCGAGCGACTCAATCACGCCGTCCTCGATCTTGCGGACCTTGGAGCCGGCGCGGCCCAAATCGAGACGACGTTCGATATCCTGCATTCGCCGGGCGATGTGGTCCAGGGTATCCTCGCTGAGTCCTTCAAGGTCTTCTTGCATGAGCCGGGCCAACGCCGCGTAACGCCGGGGGCTATGTTGCCGGCCGTCAAGCAGTCGATCGATCGCGTCTAAAGCTCCCTGCTTACGCAACAGCCGATGGTGCGCAATCGCCTGATAGAACAACAAGGAGGCTGGATCGACAACCTCCGCCGGCTCCAGGCCGGCCAACTGCTGGAGCGCTTCGTCATAAAGCGACTGGTGCACCAACCAGCGACCGACCAGCAACCGCAAATTGGCTGACACGAGCGGTTGAGTCTCCGCTTGGTCAAGCCACGCCACGCCGGGCAATTCGATGCCGCGGCGAGGTGCCGCACAGAACCGGATGAGCTTGTCGGCTCGGGCGTCGGCCAGGGCAAAAGTCATCGCCAAAGCGGCAAGTCGATCGGCGGCGGTCGACGACTCGGACACACCTGCCCAAATCCGGTCGGCTCGCTTGCGTGTTGCCTGGTCCACCTGTTGTTCTTCAAACCAGGCCATCGCCCGAGCGCGAACCGTCGCCGTCGTGGGCACGGCCCAGTCCGGCGATCCGTGAAGCGCCTCCGCCGAGGGACGGCCGTCGGGCACGGTCGTCACGCCGGCCACGGTCGGCGAGGCGGCCTGGATGCCTACAGCGACCAATATCAGGGTGATAAGTGCTCTGCGGAAAACACTGTATCGCAAACTGAGTAGCCAGCGTCTGAAAGCGTATTTGAGAAGGGTGCTACTGGCAGCTTGTCTGCCCGTGCCGGCCAGAGAATTCGCCCAAGGGCAAGGGCGGACAAGCCGCCCATGGCACCCTTGGTGTAACGCTGCAATCGTTTCTAGCCGATTCATCGGTTCTTCCCCGATTCGAGATCCCGGGTGATTTCGTAGATCCGCGACTGGTAGTCCGCCAGCCGGCGAAGGGCGTCCAACAAATCGGGCTCCTTGGCCTGCTGACCCTCGACCAGCTTCGAATAACGGGCCGTTCGCTGGTTGACTCGCATCTGCAAAGCGCGGATCATTTTCAACTCGGCCAGCGTGTCGACCAGCGGCGGATCCGGCGGCCGACCCTGCGGCGGTGGCGACTGCCCGCGTCGGGCTTCTTGTTCCTCAATTGCCCGCTGGATCGCTTCGATCATCTCCTCCAGCGCGGCGATGATATCTTCTTCGATGGATTGGGTAATCTTGCCGACTCTCGCCCGGGCCAGGCGAAGCACGACCTGTTGCATATCGTCGCGCGTCTGCGAAACGGCCTCGGGAAAAGCCACGGAGGTGCCGTCTTCGCGCAACAGCAACAGGGCCTTGTCCGCTTCGAGCACGATGAGCGACTGTTTCCGGCTCAACCGACTGGCTTCGATTTCGTGCTCGTGACGGCGAGACTCCGGCGGCACCTTATCCAAACGTTGGGTTTTCTTATACACGGTCCGCTGCATCTCGAGCATCTTTTTGAAGCGGGCCTCGAGCAGGGTCAACATCCGCTCGATTTCTTCCTCCCGGAGTTGGCGGAGGATCTCCTCCAATTCGGCTTTGGCTTGCTCCAACTGGCGGATGGCTTCTTCCTGATCCTCGACGGCCCCTTTCCGCCGCGCTTTTTCGAGCTTCTTCTGGGCCTCGCGCATCCGCTGCTGGGCGGCTTCGAGATTCTTTCGAGCCGGGTTTGGCTGCTGGGCGGAGGAGGGTGGTGTGTCCGGGGACGGTTGGTCTCCCGGCGAACCTTCACCTTGTCCCTGACCGCCGCCCGGTTTCTGGCCACCCTTTTTGTCGTCCGCTTGCTTCTGATCCGGTCTCGAACCTTCCGGTCGATCCGCACCAGACGGGCTGCCCTGTGCCGCTTCCTCCCGGCTGTGGATATCCTTGGCCAAGTCGCCCGTCTTCTCGGCCAGTTTTGTCTGCTCGCCGGCCAGACGCTTCACGTCGTCGCCGCCGGCCGTGCGCCCCTGAACGCCCTTCTGCTTGCGGATGATCTGGCCGACTCGCTTGATGTAGTCGCGGATGCGCGCCTTCTCCGAAGCAATTTGTCCAGCGCGATTCTCGCTTAAGAGCAGTTCGAGCAATGCACGGAGGTCGCGGTCGAGATCTTTCTGGTTCTCCAAGGCACGGGACAAACGTCCCTTGGAGAGCAGTCTGATCATCTGTTCGAACTGGACGCCGACCATGCGATCCTTGCTCTCGGCGACGACACGGCGCAGCAGCGCCGCCCGACGCGGATCGGTCGAAGCGGTCAATTCGGCCATTTTCAGCAGGACTTCCTCAAGATGTTTGTACCGCTCGGCGATCCGCTGCTGCTCGATCGCCAAAGGGTCCTCAGCCGAAGCCGCAGGCCGGGTGGCCGAGGAGGTTTCCTTCGCCGGTTCTTCGGGCGGAGACGTCTCGGCCATCAGCCTCGTCGGCACCGCGGTGCCCCAAAGCAGCAGCGCCAAGAGCAGGGCGATCATCCGGTATCGTTGCTTGGGCTGGGAGATCATGGTCTTTCAACTCCTGAATACTCTCTTCTTCATAGCAGAAAACTCATTTATCTTCCAGTACATCGCGCAAGAGTGCCTTGTGACGCTGGCGTGTCTGCTTTTCGAGATTCTCCTGCGACTCAATGATTTCCTGTAGCAACTTGATCACCTCGTTGAAATCCTCCATCTCCATCATACGGCCAAGCACCCGGCTCATGGCCTCCAGAATCGCATCGAGCTGCCTCTTGGCGGCGTCGCGTCGGGCCGGCGCAAGCTGCGGATCATCCAGCGCTTCGCGCAGCGCCAGCAGTCGGACTTCCAGCTCCGGGAACATCTCCTCGGCGATTACTCGCAGGGGGTCGGCAATGCCCGACTTCAGCCGCATGTTCAGCTCCTCAGTGTCGATTCGATTGTTGATGAACTGAAGTCGAATGTCCTCAAACGCCTCCGCCGTGCCCAATGTCTCGTTGCCGTTCTTGCGGCTGTTCTGGATGGCCCTTTCCAGGCGCAGCGAGTCGGCGGCCAATTGGCGCTTGCGGCTTTCGGCCGACGAGCGCGTCGGGCCCGGCTCGGGCGCGTCGCCCGGTTCTCGGCCGGTCGAGTCGCTCGACTTGTCCTCCGGCTCCGCGCCTGCGGCGTCGGACGGTTCGTCGCCGGACTCGTCGGACGCCCGCGGCGTTGACGACCGGCCACGGCCAAACCGCATGCGCATCAAAGAGTCGCCCGTTTCGGCCACTTCCTGAACCGTCCGCTCAAATCGATGCCGCAGGGTCAACTCGCGAGCCTGCAGCATGATGCGAAGTTGCTCCGGCGTAACCACGTCCAACTGCCATCGCTGGCTCGCACCGACGTGCGGCGCGGGATCCAGATCGTAACGATCGGATGCCCTCAGGCCGATGAGGAACTTTTGGCCCGGCGCGAGCTGAAGGTCTTGCACCTCCAGCACGTTGTCCACCGGCAGCTCGGTCAAGTTGCCCTCCGGCGCGGCGACGTCTTCACGCGTGGGTTTGTCCTGATCTGCAGCATATTCAAACCAGACTTGGGCGATGCCGTAGTCGTCCCGGACGTGCCCGACGACCGGCAACCGAGCCCGAGGCGTGATCGCCGTGCCAATACCCGACAGCGCGACCGACAACTCCGGCGTCTGGTCCGCCATGGCGGCCAACACGACTCGGGCGGGCTGGGGACTTTCGATCCCATCGGTGTCGTGCAGCGTGAAGAACAGCGCCACGTCTTTTTCGAGCGAGCCCAGTGCACAGCGGAACCGAGACCGGTCGGCAATGTCGATGGTCGGTTGAGGCAACACGGGCTTGGCAGACAAGTCTTCCATGGTGGTGTCTACGCGGACGTGCAGCAGCGGCTTGTTCGCTCGGCCCGCGATCAACAGCCGCGTGCCCTGTGGGATCTGCATCGGCCCGATCACCGGCAAGACTCGTACCGACCGGGCCATATACGCCGGGTACTCACACCGGAGCAGGAGCTGTTCGATCTTAGGGCTTTCGACCACCTCGATGCGCAACCCGGTCAGCCGAGTGTCGCCGCCGGCCAATTCGAAATCGATCGGCGAGAGGATGCCCTCGAACGTGTACGTGTATTGCTGGAACCGGTCTCGACCCGGCACGGCAACGCCCTGGCGGTTCATCGCCGCACGGCCGCGGGCGCCGCTCTCGGTTCGATAGCGGACTTCCACCGTCTTGGGAACCAACGGCATGTCCAGATCGGCCGTGGCGACGATCTCGAGATCCGCGCCGCGAGCGACCTTGCACACACCGTCGTCGAAACCTTCGATACCCAATCGGGTCTGACGCGGCCAGAGTTCTTCGGACAACAAGAGACTCCGCCGTGCCCACACGCCCAGGCTGTTCGGGGCCAGCAAGACAAATGCGACGATCGTAAGAAGCAGCAGCACGGCCGCCGACAAACTGCGACGTAAAGGAACCGGGCTGAAGACGTCGCCCAACCGAACGGCTCCCATCCGGCGCGACGCTTCGCGAGCAGTTCGGGCGAGCATCTCCCCGTGGAGACGGTCGCCACGCTCCCGCTCGGATGTGGGCAGCTTCCTGTCGGCGTCGTCCCCGACGAGCTGCTCGGACAAGTTTCCCGTGGTGCTCAGTGAAACGGCGGTCAGCAGGGTGTCGTTCAGTTGCGCAAAACGACGTTCCAGGAGCATGGCCATGTTCGCGTCCGTCAGCCGAACCAGCAAACGCCGAGCAACCATGTTGATCGCCACCGCGGCCAGCGCGCCGACGGCGGCCAACAGAAGAAGGACACGCAGTCCGCGCGACGGCTCGAAGAACCAATCCAGCACGAGGCTCAGCCAAAACGCCACTCCGAGACACCCCAGCACGGTGCTCAGGCCATGGACCCACACGTAGCGTCGAATCCGCCGGCGCAGCCCATCCAACGACGCCCGAAGGGGCGCGTCGAGTGTCGGACTTCCCGGAGATGCAATGGTGGCCATGGGTTAGGGGTTAGGGATTGGGGATTGGGGATTCGTTGTTAGCCGCCGCGCCTGCGCGGCGAATTTCATACCGTGGCGCTCCCGCCCCACAGTCAGCTTTCACTCTAGAAGGCATTTCAAAACTAGTGGCTATTGCTGGGTGCCCGGGAATGAGCGCAGCGAAGGCCCGGTTTTCAGGGTCTGGGCCAGCGCTGCGCTATGGCCCAGGCACCCTGCGCGCCGGGATGCTCCGTTGTCGAAAAACATGCCCACGCAAGCGAGGGCATGCCACCTTCTATTCCTGGACTCCCTCATACTACTCGTTTCTCTCACCATTCTTTACGCCAGTCTCACGAGTCGTCGAATCAGCCACTCTGTGAAGAGCAGCCCGCACACAACCAGCATGAGCCAACGGAGCCAGTTCTCCTGCCAGAGCCGGCTGGGCGCGGCCGTCAGA
>CAZWWC010000072.1:0-14046 GCA_964637625.1 uncultured Planctomycetaceae bacterium | reverse complement strand
TGATCGTCAAGGAGGTCTATCACGGCGCGGAGCGTTGGGGCTGGGCCGTCGAGGGAAGCCCCGCCGATTGCGTGAAGATCGCCGTCGACAAGCTCTGTCCACGCATGCCCGATCTGGTCGTCAGCGGGATCAACGGAGGACTCAACGCGGGGATCAACGTGCTTTATTCGGGCACGGTCGCCGCGGCGATCGAGGGCGCGTTTTTCGGCATCACGAGCGTGGCCGTCTCGTTGGAATTCGACGAACAGGCTCCTTTCGACCGAGCGGCCCGGCTGGCGCTGGGCATTATCGAACAGCTACTGCAACGAAAGGAAGCGCAGTCGAGACTATATAATCTGAACATTCCCGTCGCCGCGCTTCGCAACTCGGCGGAGGTTCACGTCGTACCGATGGACGTGACGCCTTACGGCGATGAATATGAAAAACGAACCGACCCCTGGGGACGCGACTACTACTGGGCCATCGGCAACCCACCGTCGGCGGTCGGCGCCGAAACCGACTTGTCCATCCTCAGTCGTGGGCAGGTCGCGCTAACGCCGCTGGCCTACGACATGACGGCGCGCCAGACGCTGGCGCAGATGAAAAACTGGCAGTTCACGACCGAAGAATTGTTGTCGGAGGACGATCCGTCCCCGGACAGGTCGGAAACCGAAAAGGTGGTTCGAGCCGTGCGGAAGATCCAGCGGGTCAACATCGATCCGACGCGGTGATTTCGGAGGGCATTGCTCGCCCGGGGCATTTGGAGCCAATGGAACTAGACAGGAGCAAGATCATGAAGGGGAAATGCACGGCGTCGATTTTGACGGCAATCGTGATGGCCGGCTGCATCGGCGGCGAGCCCGAACCGCGCCCGCCGGCGGCCAAACAACCTGCGGCGAAGACGGCAGTGAACACGCCGACCAAGGAGACGCCGAAGGACGACAACCTGATAACCTCGCCGGCGCCGGTCACGCCAACGGAAACCCGGACGGCGCCAGACCAGCCGAAGACCCCGACGCCGCGGCCGACGGCAGTTCCGCCGCGGTCGGAGGACGATCAATGGGCGACGCAGGCCGATCTGGATGGACTTCGGCAGAAGGCGGCCGTCGGCATGGGGAGCAAAGGACGCGGCTACGGCGGCGACATCATCACCTACCCGGTGGCTACCTACTTCCGTGTGCGCGAACGGATCGGCCTGGACCAGATCAAACACGCGATGCAACTGTACAAGGCGATGCACAACCATTATCCGCGGACTCAGGAGGAATTCCGAAAGGAGATCATCAAGCCGCGCGCGATCAGGCTACCGACCTTGCCCGGCGGACGCAAGTTTTACTACGATCCCGAGAAGGGCGAGTTGGGCGTAGTGCAACCGCGTTGAGTTCCGCGTGATGCGGCTTCTCTTCGCAAGCCACGTCAATCCGACGGCCCGCCGAGGTTTGCCCATTTCTCTTGGTGCCCGGTGATCAGCCATCGGTCGCCCTCCTTGTGATAGTCGATGGTGATGTCCAACAGGGCGGACTCATACGGGAGCTCCCCCTTCCGGTCGCTGGCCCTGATGCGGCCCCTAAATCGGGCCCTGGCCGAGGGCGGACTCGTCAGGTTGTTCACGTCGATCCGCAAATTGCTGACGGCGGTTTCCTTGATCGTGTAGCGAGCCAGCGCTTCGTCCGCTCGCGATCGCGTCTGGGGATTGACCGACGGCGAAAGATGGTTCAACACGGCTTTCGCATCGTTGGCTTCCATTGCGTCGGCCAGGCCGTAGAGCGCCGCCTCGACCTGTTCGCGGTCGGTCACGATGAGATGCTCGACGCCCAGCCCCAGCAGCGTCAGCAAGACCACACCACCGATGGCCAGGAGAAAGACGCCTCGCTGGGTGTTGAAGAACAGGACGGCAAGAATCGCGACAGTCACGATGCCTGTGAAGAGGATCGGCACCGGGTTCTCGATCAGCGTTGTCATGATGTGCCCCCCTGTTTCCAGCACATGCTCTCGCGGCTCGGCACACCGACAAGATGGTTAGCCGCCGCGCGGGTGCCACGGTTGGCTTGTCCAACCGTGTTTCCAGCACTGCTGGACGAGCCAGCAGTGGCACCCCGAACACGTCACTACCGCACTGACAGGACACTAGCCGCGTTTCGGGAAGAGGGGGCCGCCATATTCGGCCGCGTCGCCCAACATCTCCTCGATCCGCAGCAACTGATTGTACTTGGCCACGCGATCGGTTCGCGACGCCGAGCCGGTCTTGATCTGGCCGGTGCCCAGGGCGACGGCCAGATCGGCGATCGTGGTGTCTTCGGTCTCGCCGCTGCGGTGGCTGATCACGCTGGTCATTCCATTGCGTCCGGCGAGGTTGACCGCCTCGATCGTTTCGGTCAGCGTGCCGATCTGGTTCACCTTGATGAGGATGCTGTTGGTCACCCCTTCGTCGATGCCGCGCTGCAGCCTCTTGGTATTGGTCACGAACAGGTCATCGCCGACCAACTGGATCTTCTGGCCCAGCTTGTCGGTCATGATCTTCCAGCCGGCCCAATCGTCTTCGTCGCAGCCGTCCTCGATTGAAACGATCGGAAAGTTCTTGACCCAGCGGTCCAACAGGTCGACCAGGGCGGCGGAGTCGATCTGCTTGCCGTCCATGGTGTAGCGTTTCTTGTCGCTGTCGTAGAGTTCGCTGGCCGCGACGTCCATGGCGATGAACAGCTGCTCGCCCATCTTGTAACCGGCCTTTTCGGCCGCTTCCATGATGACCTCCAGCGCCTCCGCATTGCTGGCCAGATCGGGGGCAAAGCCTCCCTCGTCGCCGACGTTCGTGCTCTTGCCCTTGGCCCGCAACACTTCCTTCAGGTTGTGGAACACTTCGGAGCCGCAACGGATGGCGTCGCTGAACGTTTCCACTCCCAGCGGCATGATCATGAATTCTTGCACGTCGACGTCGTTGTCGGCGTGTTGGCCCCCGTTGAGGATGTTCATCATCGGGGCCGGCAGCACTCGGGCATTGACCCCGCCGAGATAGCGGAACAACGGTAGGCCGGCGTGATCGGCCGCGGCGCGGGCAGTGGCCAGCGACACGCCCAGGATCGCGTTGGCGCCCAGCTTGCCCTTGTTCTCGGTGCCGTCCAATTCGATCATGCGCCCGTCCAGCCCGACCTGGTCGAGTGCGTCGAAGCCGCACAGCTCGTCGGCCAGCTCTTCGTTGACGTTCTCGACGGCCTTGGTGACCCCCTTTCCGAGGTAAACCTTCTTGTCCCCGTCTCGCAGTTCGAGCGCCTCGTGAACGCCCGTACTGGCACCACTGGGCACGGCCGCGCGACCGAAGGAGCCGTCGGCCAGCACACAATCGACCTCGACGGTCGGATTGCCGCGGCTGTCGAGGATCTGCCGCGCGTGAATATCTACAATTGTCGAACTCATGAGCTTACTCATCTTTTTTCCAAAGGAGTTTTCAGAGAGATGCCAGGATTCGTCGGCAACGCGGTCGACGTAACCGTGGGCAATCGTTCAGAACCAATTATTTTGCGCGATTGTTCAGAGGTTGGCTAGTGGTCTGTCAACCTTAAACCGTGGAGTTGACCGTTTAGCGGGGCCGCTTGCGGCCCGTTACCGCAGTAGTGTTTTCGCGGAAAATCAACGGCGGGCAAGTCTGCCCGCTAAACGGTCGGTTCCACGCGCCGGATATGACACTAGTTTTTGGTATTGATCTGCTCCTCCGAAGCGGCGGGTGCCCGGGTCTGAGCGCAGCGAAGGCCCGGTTTCTGAGGCTCTGGGGCACCGCTTCGCTATGCCCCAGGCACCCGCCGTTGAAGAGACAACTAGGCATTCCGTCGCAACGGCAAAATAGGGGATATGCGGCAGATGTGGTAGACTATTCCAGGCTTCTGAAAAGCCGTCAGACATACCGGCGACGGGGCCTTTTCGACCCCGGCAAGCGACATCTCTCCTTCTCAATCGCCTAAGTCAAGGATACGATAGAGGTTTTACATAGGCTAGTTGGACGACCTCGACATGATGAGCATAACCGAGACGCCTGCCCCGCGAGCCGAGCCGGAACCGATGCCCGAAAATCTCCGCAGCGTCCAGCCCGGGGGCGGCGTCTGCTACCGCATCGAGTTGGCCTGGGGACGATGGCGGCGGTGGTATCTGAAGCGTTTTCGGCCGGGCTACGTCGCCCGAATGGCGGCGTTGTGCCGGGGCTCGACGGACGGAGCGCCTCACGAGATCCTCGACCCGCGCGATCTGAAGTACTGCTCAAATCAATGTGAGTGCCGCTGGCGGCGGGAGGACGACCGGTTTGCCTGGCGCGAGCGGCTGCCTTTTGCCCGATGGGGCCTGGCCGAGCTACAATTGTTGGGCTGGCCGCTGATGGCGTTGACGGCTCTGCTGGGCTACTACTGCTGGTACTTGGCGTGGATCCCGGCGATCCCGCTTTGCCTGGTGGCGTGGTTCTTTCGCGATCCGCCGCGACGGATTCCGCAGGGGCCGGGGTTGCTGGTTTCGCCGGCCGACGGCAAGGTCGTGTCGATCGATCGGTTGGAGCACGACGAGTTCGTGGGAGGCCCGGTCGTGCGGATCGGCATTTTTTTGTCGATCCTAGACGTTCACGTCAACCGGGTGCCGTGCGACTGTCGTGTGATTGCGTTGCGTTACCACCCAGGCGAGTTCCTCAGCGCACTGAAGCCCGAAAGCGCGATCCGCAACGAGAACCTCTGGATCGGGATTGAGGAAACGACGACGACGCGGCGGCGGATGGTCGTCCGGCCGATTGCCGGCACGCTTGCCCGGCGGATTGTCTGCCCGTTGCGCTCCGGCGACGCGTTGAAACGCGGGGAGAAAATAGGCATGATCAAGTTGGGTTCGCGCACCGAGCTGATCATGCCCAAGGCGGAGGATCTGCGGATCGACGTCACGCTTGGTCAGAAGGTAAAGGCGGGCAGTACGATCATGGCCCGCTACGGCGGTCCGACCGCTTGAGGGAAACAGAATGATGAAACCGCTTCGAACGATCGCCGTTTTGCCGACGATGTTCACGCTGGGCAACCTGGTTTGCGGGTTCTTTGCGATCGTCATGGTGGCCAATCTGAGTCGGCCGGATTCGGTAACGATCGACCCGATTGACTCGCACTACCTGATGACCAGCGGCTGGCTGATTTTCTTGGCCATGATTTTCGATGCGCTCGATGGGCAACTCGCCCGATTGTCGAACACAATGACTGACTTTGGGGCGCAGCTGGACAGTCTTTGCGACCTGGTCAGCTTTGGAGTGGCGCCGGCCTTTTTGTTGGTGAAGATGTGTCCGCGATTCGAGTATTTGCACCGCGAGGCGGTTTGGATCATTGCCGCTTCTTACGTGGCGTGTGCGGCGTTGCGGTTGGCGCGATTCAACGTCGAGACCAGCGACGACCCGGAGGATCATCTCTATTTCAGCGGTCTGCCGGCGCCGGCGGCCGCGGCGGCCATCGCCGGTTTTGCGATCATGTTCAACACGTTGCGGGATACGGGCAATCCGCTGATCTACAAGGCCCAGATCGATGCGGTGTTGCAGACGGTGCTTCCTTTCTTCGCGGTGCTGGCGGCGGTGCTGATGGTTTCGCGTCTGTGCTATCCGCACGTCACCAACCAGATTCTTCGCGGGCAGCGGAGTTTTGGCCACGTGGTGGGCGTCGTCTTCGCACTGGTGGCCGTGATGGTCGTCAAGGGCTATTCGGTGCCAATCCTCTGTGTCGCATTTGCCTTGTCGGGCCCCGTTCGCTATGCTTGGGCCAAGGTGGTTCAGCACCGCGAACAAAAGGACCCGTTATTCTAACCGTTTTTTCAACACGAAGTCGCCGACGCTCCAAAGCTATGGCGACGGAGCGTCGGCGACTTCGTGGTGTTTGAGAAGAATCAATAAAGGCAGAAAGCATGTTTGCCGGAATCGTCGAGGCGCTGGGAACCGTGGCCGAGATCCGAAGTGAGCCGCCCGGCGTCTGGCTCATCGTTCGCGAGCCGAAGATCGCGCCGGAGACGTTCGTGGCCGACAGCATCTCGGTCAACGGCTGTTGCCTCACGGTCGTGGCCGTCGAGGGCGACACGGTGGGCTTTCAGGCGGGCCCGGAAACGTTGGCACGGACCAACCTGGGCGATTTGAAGCCCGGCAGCCCGGTGAACCTCGAACGGGCCTTGAAGGTGGGCGATCGACTAGGCGGTCATTTTGTCAGCGGCCACATTGACGGCACGGCCACACTCATCGAACGGATCGATGAAGGCGATTGGTCCACTTTCTGGTTCGCGCTGCCGCGGGAGTTGAGCCGGCAGATGGCCTCGAAGGGCTCGATCGCCGTGGACGGGGTGAGCTTGACGATCGTCGAGAGCCAGCCGAAGCGGTTCAGTGTCGCCCTGATTCCCTACACGTTGGCCGTGACCACGCTGGGCCCGCTGAAGGTTGGCGAGCGGGTTAACCTTGAAACGGACATCCTTGCCAAGTACGTCCAGAGACTCGATGAAGCAAGGCTCTGGGATTGAGTGCTCCGGCGAAACGTCGAGCAAGCTCGACCGCTAAACGATGGCCCTTTCGATCCCTTCACGCTTCTCATTTCTTACTTCACACTTCCATGCCCCGTCCCGCTTCTCGAAAGCAAACGCTCTCTTCGCTCATGCGGCGTTTCCGCCAGGCGGGCATCGACCCGCGGAAGAAGCTCGGGCAGCACTTCCTGATCGACCTGAATCTGCACGATCTGTTGTTGCGCACAGCCCGGATTGAGCCCGGCGACGTCGTGTTGGAGGTGGGCACGGGCACCGGTTCGCTCACGGCGCCGATGGCCCAGCACGCGGCCGCGGTCCTCACCGTGGAGCTTGACCCGGCGCTTTTTGCACTGGCCGGCGAGCAACTGCACGGTTTGACGAACGTTCACAGGCTACACGCGGACGTGCTGGCCAACAAGAACCGGTTCAACCCGGCGGTGCTGGCGCTGGTCGACGAGCACCTCGACGCCGCAGCCGATCGACGGCTGAAGCTGGTGGCCAACCTGCCCTACAACGTGGCGACCCCGATCATCACCAACTTACTGGTGCTGGATCGGGCACCGGTGAGCATGACCGTCACGATCCAGAAGGAGCTGGCCGATCGGCTCGTCGCCCGTCCCGGCACCAAGAGCTACGGTTCGCTTGCCATTTGGGTGCAGAGTCAGTGTCGGGCCGAAGTGGTTCGCGTCATGCCCCCCTCGGTCTTCTGGCCACGGCCGAAGGTCGATTCGGCCATCGTCCAAATCGAACTGGATAAGGCCCGACGCAGCCGGATCCCCGATCGGGCCTTCTTTCACCGGTTTGTCCGGGCCATGTTTCTCCACCGGCGGAAATACCTCCGCTCGGTGCTCCTCAGTGCGGTCAAGGGCTCCCTGGACAAGCCGGAGGTGGATGGCATTCTCGACCGGCTCGGCCTCCAGGGGACCGCTCGGGCCGAGCAGCTCGACGTCTCCTCGATGCTGGTGTTGTCGGAGGCCGTGCGTGCTCAGACGGGTAATTGACACCCCCCAAGGTGGCTTGTTACCATGGAATGGTGGGGCAGCCGTGTTCGGGGAACCGGATTTTGTCTACGTGTGCTGGCAAAAATAAACCCTACACGAAACCGACCGGCACAATAGAATTAGGACACACGAAAACTCTGTTGCTCATCCGCGAGAAAGAACGCCATGCAGTTCATCGAGATGTCGGGCAAAACCTTGTTCAAGTTGGCCAAGGAAGAAGGCCCCAGTCCCGAAGAGTTGGCTGAGGTTGGCGTGAACGATGACAGCGTGGTACGCATCAACCGTCAAGGCGATATCGAGATTCGACGTGCCGACGGTTGGGACCTGATCGGTGGGCTGCTGGGCGATTTCGACACGCGGGTGCGTCGCGAGACGGGCCTTGACTGGGCCTGACGTTTGCTTTTTGCTGCGCCAAAATTGGCGGTTTGCCTACCCAAATCACATGCCGTCCCACCGGCAAGTCGCGGTATCTCCTACGCTCTCATCCCGCTCTTCTGTCGTGGCACCGCACCACCGATGGATTCGTTGTCTCGCAAGACAGTCTCGGTACAATATAAATAGACAAATTGTTCCAGGATAGATGGATAGCCTAATCCAGGAAGAAGTGGGTCCATTTCCACGATCCCCGATGGAAAGGTACCCTTGGCGGATATCGCTCCGGTCCGGATTTTGGTGCGGCCCGTTAGGCCAGTTCAACGGTGGCATAAGATGCGAACAAGCATTCCATGGCGAATCGTGCTCACTGCCTGCGTCTCGATCGCGCTGGGATTGCAGCCGGCGTTGGCCGCCGGTAGCTGCTCGACCGATCGGGCAGGGCGTTGCCGCTGCCAGCAACGAGCCACCGGTTGTGGCTGCTTGGGTCGCGCTTCTGCTTTGGAGGACCGGCAGGGTCCGGCCGCGCCGTCGGCCAAGGCGGCCGGTTGTGGCTGTTGCGATCGCCAGCCCGCGACTGCTCCACGGTCTGAACCACAGCGCGCGGACCGAGATTCGGGCAAGCCGGTTCCAGCCTGCCCGACTCGGTCGGTTGTGCACGATCAACCGGTCGCTGGTGTGGATCTGCTTGGTGCTCCGGTGTCGACTGGCGGCAACCACCGCCAGGCGATCCTCTGTGTCTGGCTGGACTAGAGTCCTCATCGAAACCGAGTAGTTGTTTCGTTTCTTACTCACTCATTTTTTCGATGAGGAAATCATGATGTCTCGAACCAGGATTCTCTTTGTGGCCCTGGCCGTGGTTCTGGTGGCGGCGACGATAGCGGTAGCTGCGTTGTCGTCATCGACGACGACCAGCCCATGTTCGTGCTGTGACCCATGCACCTGCCCAATCTGTGTTTGTGAGGATCAGGGCTGTGCGTGTGGCGACGGAAGCGAATGCTTCTGCACGGGCGACTGCTGCGCGAGCGGTGGCTGCCCCCACGGCGAGTCCACCGGCTATTGAGTCTCAGAGAAGTCATGTCGGCAGGGCGATCATCGGCAGCCCGAGTTTCTCGGGCATGACCGTGACGCGACCCGACCTGACCGGTCTGAGTATCAACGAGCGTGACTTGCACCGACCGCCCCTTGCCGTGCCTGCTGCTTGGCAAGGGGCGGCGTTTTTTTGATCGCGGGCGGATCTCCTTAGCCGCGTTGCTGCTCGTAGCGGCGCAATGCGTCCAGCGGCACCCGGAGCCGGCCGCGAATCTCGACGAAATCAAGCTCCTCGGCGGCCAACATCCGATGCAGGCGCGTGCGTGAGATCCGAAGACGCCGGCAGACCTGAGCCAACGACAAGGTGTCTTCAAAATCCTTGTCCGTCGGTGAAGGCGGCTTCATCGGCGTCATGGGACCGGGTTTCCGTCACTTCGACAAGGTTAAGGTGATAATGGTCGCCGCTTCACCCTTGGCCACACCCACGGTCAACTCCCGTTGGTCTCCCTTAGTCGCTCCGATCATCATACCCCGAGTTACGGGGAACGAGTGTTGCACCGTCCAACCCTTGTTGACCAACGCTGCCCTGTAGAAGGCAACAATCTCGGAAACGGATTCAGTCGTTTTGAGTATGACGTTCATGCCTCCGACGATGTCCCCGACGCGGATTGGTTCCGCCTTCGTCGGAAGCGGCACATCCTTGGGGAAATCGTTGGGCAGCGCCACGGCGACGGTCGCGTCGACCTCGTTTCCCTTCTCGGTCACCGTGGCGGTGCCGCCGTCGGGTCCCTCGACGGTTGTCGATTCGTTGCATCCCAGCGGCATTGCCACGATCAGAAGAACCGTCATCCAGAAGAGGTGGCTCTTGCTCATTGCGTCATACTCCTTTCCTTGATGGAGAAATGGAGAAACGTTGCGCCCTGCACAGGCTACTCAGCCGCGGCTTCTACTACAATATAGTACAGTGCCGGAGTATCAATCAACGGGACAGACGATTATTGCTCGGCCATTTTCTCGATCGCAGATCGAACCGCCTCGCGGAAAACCGGTTCTTTCGGCCGGCTACCGCTCGTCATGCACAACATCCTCTAACCGACTCGTGGCCGACTTCCGTGCGAGAAACACGAGCACCATGAAAGCCACGACGCCAAACAGCACGGCTCCAAGCAATAGCGAACAGGCTTCCACTGCTGGTACCGGCCAGACCTCGATCCTACTGTGAAGGGGTAAACCGAGTCGACTGCCGATCAAGGACCCGAGGAAAACGGCCACGACCCAGACGACCAGTCGCCACGATCTGACGGTGCCAAACGCGAGAAGGACGACGCCGGTTGCCACACAAACGACGACGGCCGCGGCGGTACCCACGGGCCAGTATCGGCCTACCCAGCCAAACATCCAGGCCACGATGACCGTCAACAGGAGCAAGCGTTTGAGCGAGAACTGCATGGCCGGTTGACTCCACGGTGTTGTTTTCTTCTGCACTCTGGACCGACATCCGCGCCGGGCAGGCCCGGCGGCTAACACGCTCCTTCACACTTCTGACTTCTGACTTCTGACTTCTGACTTCATCCTTCTCACTTCACTCGCTGCTGCAATCGTCCGATTTCCGCCAGCACCGGTTCCAAGCCGGGTGGGGCGAAGTCGATGTCGACACACTCGCGGCCGAGATCCAGCAGGGCAAATCGGGCCTTAGCTCGCGCGTTTTGCACGTCGAGGCGTGCCTTGGCCACCATGGCCGCCACCTGGGGCTTTTCAACCCGATCGACGGTCGCTTCGTACGTCGCTTCGACGCGTTGCAGGCTCTGCTCCGCCTCGCGCATCGCCTCGGCCGTGTCGTGAGCCGCCTGCCAAACTTCCTCCAACCACTCGATCACCCGGCCGCCCGCGGCCCGGGTCCCGACGCGGATATACATTTCATCGAGTTGCTTCAGCAGCACCGTTCGTTCCGGACCGTGCGGCGGACTCGACTCGGAGGCCCGTAGCACCTCGACCGCTTGCGCCTTGTCCTCCTCGGTTTGCAAGGCCGGGCAAAGGCGCCGTCGCCACTGGTCGAGGTCGTCGAGCTCCTCAGCTACTCTTCGTTCGATCTCGACCTCGGCCGATTGGCCGGTCGAGGGCATTCGGGCCGAGACCGAAAGCCGCCCGTTGGCCGCATACTCGTATTGAACGTCGATCCTGGTTCCCTGCGACAAGCCCGGCGGCAGGTCGCGAATAATGCACTTACCCAACGGGATACAATGCTCGGGCCGGGGGCTTTCGCCTTCGACCACAGCCACGCGAACCGAGGGCTGGCCGGCCCGGGCCGTCTGGAACCGCTTCGAGCGAGACGTCGGCAACGGCGTATTCTTCGGGATGAGCGTGACGGCGAGCCGGCGGCCGGTGCTCGGTTCGACGCCGACCACGCCCAGACTGTGTGAATTGACGTTGATCAGCCGGAGGTTTGGCATCTGGGCGATTCCCTTTTTGTGCATCAACATGGCCGCATAGAGGGCCGCGCCGTGGGCGACGGCCTCGTCGGGCGACTGCGACCGGTCGGGTTCCTTGCCCGTGGCGCGGCGAAGCATGTCGACGACCATGGGCATCCGGGTTGCCCCACCGACCAGCAGCACCCGATCGATGGCCGCCCACTGCAAGCCTGCCTGGCGCAGCACCAGCCCCGTGGTCGTCTGCGTGCGTCCGAGCAGATCCATCGTGAGGTTCTCGAACGTCTCCCGGGTGATCTCCTGGCGCATCCGCTTGCCGCGGTGAGAACAAATGATCGTCGTCTTGCGGCGTTCGCTCAGCGCGTGCTTGGCCTCCTGGACGTCGATCCAAAGCTGGGCCTCGTCGTGAGGGTCTTTGCGCGGATCGAGCCCATGCTCGGCCAGAAAGTTCTCGGCCACGTAGTCGACCAGCCGCCGGTCGAAATCCTTGCCGCCGAGCAGCACGTCGCCGTCGGTGGCCACGGCGCGAAACGTGCCGCCGTCGATCTCCAGAATGGTCACGTCGAACGTACCGCCGCCAAGGTCATAGACCAACAGCCGCTCGGGCTGCTGGTTTCTCCGTCGCGGCGCGGCCGCCAGAATCGCCCTGTGATAGCCGAACGCCACGGCCGCCGCGGTCGGCTCGTTGATGATATCCAACACGTCCAGGCCGGCCAACCGGCCCGCGTCTTGCGTGGCCTTGCGACGGCGCTCGTCGAAGAAGGCGGGCACGGTAATCACCGCTTTGCGGATAGGGCCGAGGCGCTGTTGGGCGTCCTGTTTCAACCGCTCGAGAAGAAACGCGCTGAACACCTCGGGCGGAACCTCCTGGCCGCCGACCGTGCGATGGTAGGCGCCACGGCCCATGTCGCGCTTGAAGCAATCGGCGAACGCCTCGGGCGTCATGACCGAGCCTTTGATGGCTTCGCGGCCCACGATCACGCAGTCGTCCTCAAAGGCCACGGCGCTGGGCGTGAGCAGATCGCCGGAGCGATTGGGCAACGTGGTCGGCCGGCCGGTGGCGTCCAAATAGGCAACGACCGAGAGTGTGGTGCCAAGATCGATTCCCACCGGCGGTTGAAAGGAATCTGGATGTGACGAAGCTTCGTTACTCATAGGGTTCCGTGCACGCGAAGAGACAGCGTGGTGCCAAGAGCACCACTGGGCCCATCTGGCATACCCCGACTATGGATGCTATCCTAGTCCGATCAGGCCGGAAACACAAGGCGATATCGGCATCGCGCAAGTCTTTACGGATCAACGTGTTTCAGCACGTCCACGGGCCCCCGTCGGCGCAGGTGAACATGTCGCAATGCGACCGGATAGAACTCTGTCCCGAACGGCTAGCCGCGGATTTCGGCTCACGTTCGACGGTTGCCCGGCAGGCCGTCGCGGCGTTGTACGACTCGCTGGGTCCACTGGGTGCCACCGGCTGCTCGTCACAGGGTGTCCGGGAATTGAGGGTGGCATGCTCACGCAAGCGTGAGCATGTTTCTCAACAACGGAACATGGCCACGCAAGCGAGGCCATGCCACCCATCTGATGCGAAGCTTGCCGCGCTGGGGCGTCGGTTCGGGCTGGCCGAGAAGCGTCCCTCGCCCGATCGCCTGCGACTGGCGCTGGAGACCTACTACCAGGCGATCGTCCGCCTGGTAGTGGATCGTGCATTAGGTGGCATTGATGTCTTGGGTACCCCTGACATCTTGGATGCCATTGGCTGCTTGAGGGCCAGTACTGGGGACTGTCCCGATTTTCGCGCAGCGAAAATGGGACTGTGCCCCTCTGAATCGACATGGCTCGCCTTGGCCCGGGAACAACTGGCCGGCTACGACACGACCGTCTCGCCCGATCGACCGCCGCCGGCGGTGGATCTGTTCGGCCCGCTCTATCAAGACCTGTTTCCCCGCTCGTTCCGCCACGCCCTGGGCGAGTACTACACGCCCGACTGGCTGGCCGAGCACGTTTTGGATACGGTTGGATATCTTGGGGATCCTAAGGGGACAGTCCCCGGCACCGGGCGGTTGCTTGACCCGACGTGCGGCTCGGGCGTGTTTCTGCTGGCGGCGATCCGCCGGATTCGCGCGGCTGCCGGAAGCGACGTGCTGCCCGTGCAGCTCGGCCAGCGGATTCTGGAGAACGTCGCCGGTTATGACGTCAACCCGCTGGCCGTGCTGACGGCCCGGGCGAACTACCTGCTGGCCGTCCGTGACCTGCTGTCGGACGACTTGCCACCCCCTGCCCCGCCGGTCGATCTTCGCGATGCGATTCTTGATCCGTCGGAGCCGGACGAGCCGTTCGACTACGTGGTGGGCAACCCGCCCTGGGTCGCCTGGGACAACCTGCCGGACGATTATCGCGCGCGGACGAAGTCGCTTTGGCAACACTACGGGCTGTTTTCACTCACTGCGACGCAGGCGCGGCACGGTGGCGGCAAGAAGGATCTCTCGATGCTGGTGCTCTACCGCGCGGCCGATCGTTACTTGCGGCGTGGTGGACGACTGGGCTTTGTCATTACGCAAACGCTCTTTCAAACCAAGGGCGCCGGCGACGGCTTCCGACGTTTTCAACTTGGAGAACAAGGTGAGCCGCTCGGCGTGCTCCGCGTCGACGATCTGGCCCGGCTACAGCCATTTGCCGGGGCGTCGAACTGGACGGCCACGATTGCCTTGGAGAAAGGGCGCAGGACGACGTACCCGGTG
>CAZWWC010000071.1:0-14153 GCA_964637625.1 uncultured Planctomycetaceae bacterium | reverse complement strand
GGTGGCGCGCTTGGGCGTACGGCTGGCCAGGTTCCTGCCGTGGAAGCCTTGGTACTTGGGCGCGTGGACCCGGGGGCGTGAGTTACCCAAGGTGCCCGGGCCGGCATTCCGTAAGACGTGGAAGGATGGTAGAGATTGAAGCGAACAACTGGGTGCCATGAACTTGGGTGCCACTGGCGTCTCGCCAGTGCTGTGTTCGGGTTGGGACAGGTGGTTACGGCCATGAATTATCGAGCAGTGATTGTGAAACAGCAATACTTGCCATAGACTATCGTGTGGTTTTGAACTACTCCATTTCAACACAGGGATTGGTGCTATTGCGACGTAGTTTCCCATGGAGATATTTGGAAAAATTCCCGATTGGTTGAAGCTGCCACCATATGTATTTTTTGCAATTGTATTAGTCACGGCCTTCTTGTTATTCCTTCACGACTCTACACAGACCCTCCCAGGTGTTTCGGTTCTCGTGGCACAACATCGTGGGTGGTTTGAGTTGGTGTTTCTCTTAGCATTGGTACTACTCGCTACAAGTTTTGGTACCAGCATTTGGCCCTCGGTGAAAGGAATATACAAAGACTGGAAGACTCAGAAAGCTCGTATTAAAAGACTTTACCAGCTTACGCCAGAGGAGAAAGACATCTTGCGGGAGTATCTGCGCCAGAACACTCGCACGCTGACACTGGTTGAAGACGGCGTGGTCATGGGACTCGTGAAAGCCGGGGTTATCGTTCGAGCAGGAACCAGGAGATCCATACGGGACGCTCGTGACCGGAGAGTCGACTACAACCTGGAACTGTGGGCTTGGGAATACCTCCAGAAGAATCCTCAGATCCTGGACGACTGACGACGTTGAGATTTTGCCAATCGGGTGCCACTGGCGGAACGCCAGTGCGTGCGGGACCAAGGCACTGGCGAGACGCCAGTGGCACCCACAGACAGATCGAAAGCCAATGGGCTATTCGAGAACACAAGAGAAGGCCGAGAATGCCTGAACGACGAAAACGGGTGAAGCATTATCACGAGCCAGGTGACGTGCACGAGTTGACCTTCTCGTGTTACCAGCGCCTGCCCCTTCTGGACAACGACGTCTGGAAAGGTTACCTGGCCGAAAGCCTCGAGACCGCCTGTCGGGCGTGTAAGTTCGGACTGATCGCTTTTGTGTTCATGCCGGAACACGTGCACTTGTTGACGCTACCGCAAGAGACTAAGCCAAAGATCGGCGCCTTCCTGGCCGCTGTGAAACGACCGTGCTCGGTTAGAGTGAAGCAGGATCTTGTAACCACGCGCAATCCACTCATCGAGCGACTCACCGTTCAGGAACGACCCGGGAAGACGGCTTTTCGGTTCTGGCTAGAAGGATCAGGCTACGATCGAAACCTGCAGAACGAAGACACGGTATTGGCGTCCCTGGATTATATTCATAACAATCCCGTACAACGCGGCTTGTGTCAACGTCCCGCGGATTGGTTCTGGTCGAGCACACGATTCTACACGAGTGATCCGCCTCGGCAGGACCCAAGACTTCCAGCGATTACCAGATTACCTGCTGAGTTTTTCACGAGAATTTATGTTCGTTGACGTTTCATTGAGGGATAAGTGCTCTGGCAGTCAGCACTGGCGAGACGCCAGTGGCACCCAATATCAGTGGCATCCAATATCAGTGGCGCCCAATATCAGCGGCACCTAGATCAGTGGCCCCCTAGCAGTCTATATCAGTTGGCGAATCATGAACGATCGTGAGATTATCCTAGGACGCATCCGTGCGGCGCTTGCCGATCGGCCCGACGTCGAGGCGCCGCCGGTGCCTGAGGTCTGGCCCGAGACCCATCCCGACCGTGAAACCATGATGCGGCGCTTTGCCGAGGAGCTCGACGCGGTCGAGGGCGAGTTGCACCGGTGCGGCTCGCCGGACGACGCTCGGGCAAAGCTGGCCGAACTGGTCGACGAACTCGAATGCGATCGGCTCGGCGCGGTCGACCGCCCGTTGACCCATGAACTGGCCGACAATCTTTCAACGGCAGAAGTGGCTTGGGTCGACGCCGACTGGGACGGCCCGGCCATCGGCGAACTCGAAGCCGCGTTGGTCGCCTCGGACTTGTTGCTGGCCGACACGGGCAGTTGCCTGGTGGAGTGTCCTACGGCCGCGGAGCGGATGATGTGCTATCTGCCGCCGGTGTGCATTGTCGTGACTCGCGCCGAGGCGCTTCGCGAGCATCTGCCGGCAGCATGGCGGGAAGTGGCCCCCCGGGTCTCCGACCCGCAGCGGCGCGGTGAGCTTGTCTTCATCACCGGGCCGAGCCGCACGGCCGACATCGAGAAGATTCTCATCCTCGGCGTCCACGGTCCGAAGCGGTTGATCGTTTTGGTGGTAGAATGAGGCAGGCCCGCGGCGCGGCGCTCGCGTCAGGCTGCAGCGAGCCGGGAAGCCGACGTCGAGGGCACACCGGAATTCACCCCCACCCGCCCGGCAGTCCACGGGATGCGTTTTCGCAGGCGACGACCTTCAACTGAACAGCGTGGATGCTCATGTCACACAAGTTTTTCTTTGCCGGACTGATGGCAGCGCTGGTATGGACGCTCTATCCACAAGGAACACGGGCTGGCGGCGGGCCGGAGAACGTTTGGTTGGTGGTCAACCCAAAAAGCCCCGATTCGATGGCCATTGCCAACCATTACATGCAGCTGCGTCACATTCCGCCGGGCAACGTGGTCTACCTGCCGTGGGACCCCGATGCCAATACGGTCGGGATCGATCCGTTTCGCACACAGATCCTCCAGCCCCTATTGGAGACCCTCGCTCGCAGGAAGCTCGGTGAGCAGATCGACTACGTCGTCTATTCAAGCGGTTTTCCATGGCTGGTTGATTTCAACGCGGACGTTCGGGAATTCCTCGCCAAGGCACCCAAGTCGCGGAAACCGCCTGGAACATGGCCCACACACCTGGGAAAACACGGTTCACTCACCGGTCTGACGAGTCTTTTTCGTCATGTGCTGGGCAAGCGTCTCGGGTACGTGTCGCTGAGTGCCAACCGATACATGCGGCCGGTGTTCGGCGGTCGGCAGATCGCCCCAACGATCGGTTTTCGCGGGGTGCTCCAGTTTGACGAGTCAGGTGGGCTGGCCGCCTCCGACGGTGAGCGATACTGGTTGTCCACCGTCTTGGCCGTGACGCCCACCAACAAACGCCGCGGCATGGCCGCCGCCGAAGCCATGGCCTACCTGAGTCGCAGCGTTGGAGCCGACGGAACACAACCGCAAGGCAAGATCTTCTTCACCCATACGACAGATATTCGCACGACGCAACGGGCCGCAGGCTTTCCCTTTGCCCGGGACGCCCTGCACAAGCTGGGTATCCCGACCGAGGTCGTTCCCGACAACATGCCGATGGGCAAGAATAACGTCCTGGGCCTGACGTGCGGTACGCCGACGTTCTCCTGGGGTCAGACGGGCAGCACCATCCTGCCCGGCGCTATCTGCGACAACCTGACCAGCTTCGGCGCGCAGATGTTCGCGGCATCCCCACACACGGCCCTCACCGAATTCCTTCGGCACGGCGCGGCTGGTGCCTGTGGAACGGTCGTCGAGCCGTATCTCAACGCACGGCTCCTTGCGAAGTTCCCCAGCCCCATGATCCACGCGCACTATGCCCGAGGATGTTCCCTGGCCGAAGCGTTCTATCAGTCGGTCCACGGGCCGTATCAGCTTCTGATCATGGGCGATGCACTCTGCCAGCCGTTTGCGCGCATTGCTCGGGTCAGCGGTGTCGACATCAAACCAGGCCAACACGTCCGCGGCACGCTCACCCTGCGGCCGGACGCAACCATTCCACGCAAGGTTTTCGGAGGAATCGATCCCAACGCGAGGGTTTCCGCCAACGAGCCGTCCGCCGATGACAACGTCGCACGGGACGAGAACACCGGGCAGGTCGACCACTTCGAGCTCTTTGTCGACGGGGTCCGCAAAAAGATTGCCAAGCCGGGCGAGCCGCTTGTGCTCGACACGACCAAGCTGGGCGACGGCTATCATGAACTCCGGATCGTGACCGTCGGGCCGGCTCCCATCTTTACCCAGGGCCGGAAATTCGTCTGGGTCGTCGCGGCCAACCACGGCCGTACGATCACCGCCACGCCTCCGCAGAAGAGGGTCCCGCTTGGCGGAACCGTGACCGTCACGGCTAGCAGCCCCGGCGCCCGACGCATCGACGTCCGCCACAACGGCCGAACCTTGGCCACGATCGACGGCGACTCGGGCAGCGCGAAGGTAGAGGCGGCCCAACTCGGCGCGGGCTTCGCCTACCTCCAGGTCGTCGGCTTCCACGGCGACGAGCCGGAAAAACAGGTGTTTGCCAAGCCGATCAGGCTGTGGGTCGAATGAGACACCGCTGGCCCCGCGGATGGGTTGAGCAGAATGGGTGCCCCTGACCGGCTTTGATTTTCCGTACCAGGGGCTATAAGAGTTTCGGTTAGGTAACGGGTAATGGGTTTCGGCTGTGCCGCGGAGAGTTGAGCGTAGCGAAACTCGGAGCAGCACAGCCGGCCGCGAATGCTGCCGGGGGCTGGTAGCCCAGCGACCTGTGAACGTCACCGATCGGCCGCGGTTCGGCACATCCGCACCAACCCGGCTCGCCCGTCGACGGTTCCCCGTCAGCCCTGAGGCGGCGGCTCGTCACCGTTTTCCGCGGTGCCTTCTTCGAAGCGTCCGAAGATCATTCGGCCGGCACTGGTTTGCAGGACGCTGGTGACGGCGATTTGCACTTGTTCGTTGACGTGATCGCGGCCTCCTTCGACGACCACCATCGTTCCGTCTTCGAGATAGCCGACACCCTGGCCGGGCTCCTCACCCGGTTTGACCAGCCGAACGTTGACGTGTTCGCCGGGCAAGAAGATCGGCTTCAGGGCGTTGGCCACGTCGTTGAGGTTGATCACGCCCACGCCGTGCAATCGAGCAATCTTGTTGAGGTTGTAGTCGTTGGTGACCAGTTTCCCGTCCACGTGCTTCGCCAAGCTAACCAGTCTGAGATCGACCGACTGGCCCGCGAATTCGGGCAGGTCACGGTCGTAGATTTGCAGATCGACGTCGGGATTGGTACGGAGCCGGTTCAGGATATCCAGCCCGCGCCGCCCCCGACCACGCCGCAATCGATCGTCGCTGTCGGCAATGCCTTGCAACTCGCTGATCACGAAACGGGGCATGATGAGTTGGCTGTCGAAAAGGTTCGCCTCGATCACGTCGGCAATTCGACCGTCGATCACCACACTCGTGTCGAGGATGTAGGGCCGGCGACCCTTGGCTTCCTTCGAAAACTCAACGTAGGGAATGATGAAGCGGAAATCGTTGCGCGTCTGCAACAGCAGGCTGATGCAAATGTAGCAGACGACGACGGCCAACCCAACACTGACCACCGTGCGGTGCGACTCACCTTGCGGCAGGATGGGGCTAATGGCCGCCCCGGCCACGTAGGCCAGGAAAAGTCCTACCACCAACCCAAAATAGACCGACGAAATAACGTCGAGCTGCTTGCGCCGGATCAGCATGTCCACGGCGACGACAATCACGGCAATACTGACCATGCTGATCAGCACGGTCCACATCATGACGGGGCTGTCTTCCGGGATGATTTGGGTTGAGATGAACCACACCGGCATCCCGGCGGCCACCAAGATGAAAATGATTCGGAGGATAAGGAGACTCATGAGTCAGCAACTCCACACGAGATTATGAAACAGCCCCGGATGATACGTGTTTCGGTTCGAGACAGCACGTCTACTCTGAGAATATCAGCGCGTTTCATCGTCGGGCAAGTACCCGACGCAAAAAACCGTCTAGCTCTGCCGCTTCAATTGCTCGGTCAACAGACCCCAAAACGCTTCGAGCGATTGGGGAATCACGTTGGTCCGGCCCAGGACCGGCATGAAGTTCGTATCGGCGTGCCAACGAGGTACAATGTGCCAGTGGAGATGCGCCGGTAGGCCCGCGCCCGCGGCCACGCCCAAATTCAGCCCTATGTTAAATCCCTGGGGACGGAGCACCTGCTCAATGGCACCCGCCATTCGGGTGATGGTTCTGGTCAACTCGATCTCGGCCGCCGGAGCCAACTGATCAAGTCGGGCAACGTGGCGCCTCGGCGCGACCAGCAGGTGGCCGTTGTTGTACGGATACAGATTTAGCAGGGTGACCGTGTGCTCTCCTCGGTCGACGACGTAGTGGGCCGGCATGTCCTCGACGACGGCAGCTTGACACAGGAAACACCCTGAGTCGGCCCCGTCCAATAGCTCCAGTTCCACACCGTCTGGTAGCGGTTGTTGCTTGTCACCGACGATATAGGCCAGCCGCCAGGGCGCCCAGAGAGGATCGTCAACCACCGTTTGCGGTCTCCTGCTGTATAACATGCCTTAGAACACTACGCTGCAAATCTATATCTCGGCCGGGCTTCGGACAAGGGCAACCCCCCGCGAAACACACTTCAGGCCGAGTTCTGCCCGTCATACGGGGGGTGATTCGGGTCGCTTTCAAGTTGTCTTGTGGCATGGGACGAAACTAATTGTAGGCAATATAGTAACTTTTCGGGGTGTACTGGCGCGGCTGCGGCCGTTGGCCGACGCCGCGTGGAGTGATTAAACTGAAGTCCCGGCCAAAAGGTTTCGGCCCAGAAGCCGGCCTCCCGTTGGTCGGCCCCGCACCATTGGCTTTCTGACCCGGATTAACATGGATTTTCGCGTCGACCTGGACTCCTTCCGGGGTCCGCTGGACCTGTTGCTCTACCTGGTGCGGAAGCACGAGGTGGACGTCACCGACATTCCCATCGCTTTGATCACCGAGCAGTACTTGAAATACCTGGCGGTGCTCGAGCAATTGGACGTCAACGCGGTGGGTGAGTTCCTGGCGGTTGCCAGTATGCTGATCGAGATCAAGTCGCAGCAAGTGCTCCCGCGGGGTGACGAGGTCGAGGACGCGATCGACGATCCACGCGAGGAGTTGGTCCGTCGCCTGTTGGAATACAAGCGATTTCGTGACGCGGCCAGCATCCTCGACGAGCAGAGCCGAAGCTGGCAGCAGCGCCGGGCCCGGCTCGGCAGCGATCTGCCGCCCCGCGGCCGCGATCTGGCGGAAGAGCCGATTCACGAAGTGGAATTGTGGGACCTGGTCAATGCGTTCGGCTTGATCATCCGCGATACCGAGGCCTCGAAACCCTCGAGTATCGTCTACGATGATACACCGATCCACGTTTACATGTCCAAGATCCACGCCCTGGTGCTCGACCGGGGCCATATGTCGTTTTCCGAGCTTTTCGAGCCGGGCATGCACAAGTCAACGCTGATCGGCATCTTCCTCGCCGTGCTCGAATTGGTCAACCACGAACACCTCCGCGTCGAGCAGAACCGGCTTTTCGGCGAAATCTGGCTGCTTCCACGAACCGATCGAGCGGAACCCCTGGACCTTTCCAAGGTGGACAATTACGATCATACGAGCCAGTCCGCATAGGTTGCAGGGGACAGTCCAGGTTTTGGCAGCCCGGGGACTCTCCCGATTTTCGCGCAGGCGAAGCCGGAGCAAAAAGGGGATGCTCAGTAGTCCCAAGTCCTATGGAGACCCGGCATTGTCATTCTGAGCGTAGCGAAGAATCTCCTTGGCCATCGAGATCCTTCGCTACGCTCAGGATGACGTGCTGCGGTGTCAGCCAGCCAAACTTAGAACTACCGATTGTCCCCCTCTGGCCGCGGAAGAGGATCACTTCGACGAATCATGATCAACAACCTGCCCGTCCAAACCGTCCAGCACGGCGATCTAACCATCGAGGGCTATTCGCGTGCTGCGGTGCAGACCTATTGGCGTGTGCCCGAGTTGAAGGTCGGCTTCGACTTGGGTGCCCAGCCCTGGTCGTTCATGGGCACGCCCACCTGGTTCGTTTCCCACGCCCACATGGACCACCTGATCGCGTTGCCGATCTACGTGGCGCGGCGGCGGATGATGAAGATGGATCCCCCGACGATCTACCTGCCCGAGCACATCGTCGAACCGATGCGGCGAATCCTCCGGCTGCTGAGCCGCTTGGACCGGGGACGGCTGCCGTGCGAACTGGCTCCGGTCAGCCCGGGCGACGAGATCGAACTCTCGCGCGAGCTGGTGGCCACCGCCAGCGAAACACGGCACAGTGTGCCTTCGGTGGGCTACGTGATCTGGGAACGCCGCCGCAAGCTGAAACCCGAGCTACAAGGTCTCTCGGGCAACGAGATCCGCGATCTGCGGCTCTCGGGCAACGAAGTGACCAACGAAACGCGGATTCCGCAGGTGGCCTACCTGGGCGACAGCACGCCCGAGGGACTCGATTTGTGTCCGGCCATGTACGAGGCCAAGGTGCTCATCATGGAGCTGACTTTTGTCGCCCCGCGCCATCGGAAAGAGCGGATTCACAAGTTCGGCCACATGCACGTGGACGACGTTGTCGAGCGTCGCGACCGTTTTGCCAACGAGCTGATTATCGCGTCGCACTTCAGCACGCGCTATCACTCGAGCCAAGTTCGCCATCACGTCCAGCAGGCCCTGCCCGACATGCTCGACGGACGCCTGCACCTGTGGATCTAGAACGGTAGGCCGGGTCGTGACCGGCACGATCCAAGATCGTCCGCACGACCATTGCCGGGTTACAACCCAGCCTGCGAGGCTATGGTCAGCACCGCCAACCACCTGCCGCCAGTGTCTAGGGCGTAGGCACGCGATTTCTACTGCCGTCTTGCCGGCGGCGGCCAAATTGCAAGGCCCAGCATGACTGCCCCGGGGCAGACGAAGACCACACCTATCACGATCGCTACGGGTGTGTTGTCTCCTGGGTCCAGGGAATGAACCCAGTAGAATACGGCCATCCCTATGAGCATCAGCGTAATTCCAATCCCAAAGAGCGTCGATCTCGCCATAGGTTTCTCCTTCTTACTGCAACAACGTAGCCCAGAGCTTCCGGGTGCCATGGTTGGCTCGTCCAGCCGTGCTCGACCGGCTAGCCCAACGTGGAATCTTCTCCAAAACCCAATGCTATGTCTCCAGGCCGATTCTCGAAAAAAACTCCGGCACGCCGCGGACGCCAAGGTTCAGGCGGAAGAGGGCCCCGGCTAGCGGACCTTCGTGCTCGCGGTCGTGGCCGCCGGCCGTGGTGACGTAGAGGTCCGTGTCGTCCTCGCCGCCGAAAGTCACGCTCGATACTTTCGGTACGGGAAACGCGACGCGACGATCCTCCGTGCCGTCCGGCGCGTAGCGGATCAGCAGCCCGCCGTTCCATCGGGCACTCCAGACGTAGCCTTCGGCGTCGACCGTCATGCCGTCCGGCTTGCCCTGGTCGGGCTTGGCCACGAGGAATAGCCTCGGCTCACTCAACTCACCGCTTTGCACGTCGTAGTCGAAGAGGCGAATGTGCCGAAACCGGTCGCCCGAGTCGCTATGGTAGAGCTGCCGCCGATCGGGTGTGAAGGCCATGCCGTTGGACGTGCCCAATCCTTCCTCGATGACGGTCAACGTCCCGTCGGTGTCGAGCCGATAAAGTCGACCGGCTTGCTTGGGCGTGGACATCGCGCCGCAATAGACACGGCCCACCGGATCGGCGATGCAATCGTTGTAGCGGTTGCCGCGTAGCTCGGGCATCTCGTCGACAAGCGTGTTGAGCCGGCCGTCGTGCCAAGTTCGAATAGCTCCATCGGCCATGAACAACAGCAGCGACCCGTCGGCCTGCACGGTGAATCCGCCGATCGGGTCGCCTTGGTAGCACACCGCGTGCTTGCTGCTGGCCGGGTCGTACCAAAAGAGCCGCCCACGGGGAATGTCACACCAGTAGAGCCGCTTCTCGATCGGGTGCCACAGCGGGCCTTCGCCCGTCTGGCACGCATAGTCGGCAACCACTTCGGGTTGCACGCAGCGCAGAGGCGGCACGTTATTCCTTCCGAAAGAAAAAGAGCGGCCCCCGGGGTATGGTCAGCCCAGGGGCCTTGGAAGCTACGGCCACTGTCGAACGTCGATGCCGGCTACTGCCCCCCACAAAACGATTGCGTCAGTACGTATTGCCCATGGGCAGGATCGTCGAACCGAACGTGCAACCTTCTCGCGGACTTGTCTAGACAGGCTTAACGTTTTCGGCTCGCGGTCCTTTGGGACTAGTTCCCACCTCGAACTCGACGGTCTGGCCCTCGCGAAGCTCCTCGAACGCGGTGCCTTCAACACACGAGTGATGGAAGAACAAATCGCCCTTCTCACTCTGGATGAAGCCAAAGCCTTTGCCCGTGATGAGCTTCCTGATGGTACCTTGCGGCATATCTGCCACTCCTCATAACAAAACGAAACGTGAAAAACTAAGGTCGGCCGGCCTTCCCCGCACCCCTCCCCGGGTAGGAAGACCGCGACCAAACAAGCAACAGGGGCAAAGCGTGAACCGCACTGGCCGATCGGTTCCCTCCAGCAGGTTGTCGCCAGGCCAGTCGCGCTGCGGACGAGGCAAGTACTCTGCGTTCCAGGATGGGGCCTGCGCCTTCGTCTTACCGCTACCCCCATGCTGGGGCATTATACCAGCACGACGGGCCATGAAAAGAGTGCGTCCCAAGAAAAACAACCGTATTTTGAACAAGAGAGCGCTCTGATCCGGTGCACGACCTGGGATCTCCAGATCGCTCACGTCGACCGGCCGGGGGCTAACCGCGGCGGCATCCCAACCGCAGCAGGGGCTGCGTCAAGAACCTCGTAGGGCACGGCTTTACGGCGTTATAAATGACGACATGGCAATATTGGACACCCCGGGCAGAACTTACGTGGCAGAAAGGGATTGCGGCATCCGCATCGGCAAACCAACCTTATCAGGCACTCACAGGAAGAGCTGCCCATTGGCAACACGGCCAATATTGAAGATCGCACGATACCACTTGCGTGGGGTGGGTCAAAACGCGATAGTCCCGTGCCGCACAGGATTGGTGCCTGACGCCGGCTTTCTCGATCTCCAATAATCAGCGATGCCCCCATCCGAAGTGGGTGACGGCTGGCGTGGAGTATCACCTAAGAAATTAGGTCATCTCTATTGACAGGGCACGGTAGACGGCTACAATAACCTAATAAGTTAGGTGACCGGGTTCTTTTCCACGGAGAAGGCGATGAACGAGATTACGCCCAGCGGACGGGAACGGGAGATTCTGAAGGTGCTCTGGGACTTGGGGCCGGCGAGCGTGCGCGACGTGTACCATCGCATGTGCCCCAGCGGCGAGCTGGCCTTCAATACGGTGCAGACGCTGCTGCGGATCATGGACGACAAGGGGTTGGTCTCGCACAAGCAGCAGGGCCGGACGTTCATTTACACGCCCCGATACAGCCGCGAGCGTGCGACCTCGCGGTTTCTGGAGCAAGTGTTCGACGGGGCGATCGATCAGGTTGTGTTGAGCATGATAAGCACGGCCAAACCTAATTCGGAAGAACTGAAACAAATCGAAAGGATCGTGGCCGACGCACGACGCCGCAAACAAGGCCAAGGACAACAAAAAAGACAAAGGCACAAGAAAGAGAGTTCCTGAAATGCCGTACGGTGCATTCATCTGTTCGTGGCTGGTCTACTCAGCGCTTGTGAGCTTGGTGGTCTTGGCGCTTGGCAGCGGCGCGGTGCTGTTGTACCGCCAACCGACGCGGCGACTACGAATCATCGAACTTACCCTGGTCGGTTGCCTTATCTCCCCTTGGCTGGGCATGATCCCGGGCTATCCGCAATGGGCCATCGGATGGTGGCCCGTGTCACCGCCGGAACGGCATGAAGCTGTCGCGATTCCATCGATGGAGCTGGCGTTCATGCCGGTGGTTCCCCAACCTGATGCTGCGTCACGCTCAGTTTCCAACTCTCCATCGAGGTCGATTGCCGAAATGGTCGAAACGCCGGCCGCGGCATGGGATGTCGGGTCGTGGCTTGTCGCACTCTACTTGTTCGGTGTGGCGATGGGCGTCGCGTGGTGGTTGGTGGGCGTGGCCGCGCTGACGCGGATTATCTGGACCGCGCGCGCCGCGCCGCCACATTGCCGGCGGTTGCTTGCGGAGATTGCCGGCCCGCGCAGTGATCGCGTGCGACTGCTGGTGAGCCGCCGGGCAAAGCAGCCGTTTGCCTCTGTTGGGGTGGCCGTTCAACTTCCACCCCAACGTGCGACGTGGCGTCGGGCAGTGATCGTCTTGCCCGAAGACTTGTGCGACGACGAGCAAGCGGTACGTTGGGCGTTGGCCCACGAGTGGGCGCACATTGAGCGCCACGACTTCCGCGCATGGTTCGTGGTCGGTCTGGCCCGGGTGCTGCTCTACTATCAGCCGTTGGTCTGGTGGTTGCGCCGCCACCTTCGGCTTTGCCAGGATTTGGTGGCCGACGCTCGGGCGAGCCGCGAGGCTTCGCAGCCGGAGGATTATGCCGAGTTTCTCACCCGCCGAGCGACCGCGGGATCGCTACACCCGGCAATGGTCGGCCTTGGGATGGGTTTTCGCCATTGCGACCTTTACAGGAGAGTTGTCATGCTCGTACAGAATCCCCCGTTGGAAAGCTGCACGCCCCGGTTGTGGAACGCCGTGGTGAGTCTGGCCGGACTCGTCTTGATCGGCGTCCTGGCATCGCTGACGTTGACGCCCGCGTCGGCGGCCCAGGAGAAGCTGAAGGTGCCGCAATGGGACTCCCCCGTTGCGAGGAAAGTGAACTTCGTCATCGCGTCCAAAAAGTTCGAAAAGGGAGACAACATCGAAATCAAAGAAGTCTTGTCCAAGCGCGGTACGATGACCAAGGGCGACATCGTGATCGTCAGAGGAACCTACACTCTGACCAGCCGCTACACGGCCACGCTGTTTATTGGCATCACTCACCCCAGAAAGGACTACCAGGGTGGATGCAACATGGAGCGACCTGCTCGGGCAGGAACCGTGCCGTTCGAATTGGAGTTGCCCATCGCGATCAAGGGCCGGCTCCATATCAGCCTCTATGACGTTTCCACCCACCGCTGCTTCGGCAGCCTCTATTTCGGCCCGGCTCGGTCGTCCACACGGAAGAAGGTGAAGATCCCGCAACGCGTCTCCTACCAAGCCAAGAAAGTCGATTTTGTCATCGGGCCCCATGCGTTCGCCGACGGAGACAAGATCGAAATCCAGGAGGTCCGCTCCGAGTTGGGCACACTCGAAAAGGGCGACACCGTGACCGTCAAGGGAACCTACACGCTGGCCAGCCGCGAGACCGCCTCGCTGCTGTTCTCCATCACGCACGATCGGAGCAAAGGCCCCCAGCCTGGGTGCGTCATCGAACGACCGATTCGGTCGGGAACCGTGCCGTTCGAATTGGAGATGCCTGTCGCCGTTTATGGCCATCTCCATATCAGCTTCCACGACGTCTACACCCGCGGCGGCGGGTGCTTCGGGACCGTGTATTTCGGCACCTATGCGCAGATGCAGGAAATCTCCGACTGGAACGTTGCAGAATGGATGAACCGAGGCCGCCGACCGGCTCGGTCGTCCACACGGAAGAAGGTAACGATCCCGCAACGCGACTTCCACATCACCAAGAAAGGCAATTTCGCCATCGGGCCCCATGCGTTTCCCGACGGAGATAAGATCGAAATCCAGGAGGTCCACTCCAAGTTGGGCACATTCGAAAGGGGCGACACCGTGACCGTCAAAGGAACCTACACGCTGGCCAGCCGTCAGAACGCCACGCTGCTGTTCTCAGTCACTCAGGATGCTGCGAAACCCCAGCGTCGATGCTTCATCAGGCGACCAGCTCGCGCAGGAACGGTGCCGTTCGAACTGAAACTGCCTGTCGCCGCGGACGGCCATCTCCATGTCGGCTTCTACGACGTTCAGACCGGCGGGTGCTTCGGGACCGTATATTTCGGCACCTACGCGCAGATGCAGAAGATCTCCCACTGGAATGTAGAAGAGTGGATGAATCAAGGCCACTGAGCCAGACGTACTTTCGACCGCTGAAGGAATTCCAGATATCCAGATTATCCAGCGGTGCATTACGGCAA
Organism: uncultured Planctomycetaceae bacterium; assembly: GCA_964637625.1. Taxonomy (GTDB): domain Bacteria; phylum Planctomycetota; class Planctomycetia; order Pirellulales; family Thermoguttaceae; genus UBA11386. Next base: position 153 of record CAZWWC010000071.1, on the reverse strand, counting down.
AGCTTGGAGAACCCGTTGTAGGCTATTCACAGACTTGGCGACAGCTTGTCGTCTGAAATCCCGTTGGCCAAAGAAGAGGAGGCGCGTTATGAAGCGACTACCGTTACTTGTGCTCCTGGATGACGTGATTCGTCCGTTTCCTGAGAGGGCATC
>CAZWWC010000070.1:0-14197 GCA_964637625.1 uncultured Planctomycetaceae bacterium | reverse complement strand
TGCGCTCAGCAGTGACAATACTGCGCTCAGCAGTGACAATACCGGATTCCAGTAAAACTTGGAACTACTGAGTGATAGATTGAACGCTTAATCAATGATTCGTCAAGGAGGACGATCATGAATGCGCTGAAAACGCTGTTTGTGGCCGCGTTGTTGGTGGCAGGCCTTTATGGGGTCTATCTGTTTCTGAACCACGACCCGACGGCGGTCAGCCCGCCCGAGGCCGCCGAGGGGTGGGATGCCGGGCTTAAGATCGACCCCGGCACGTCGACCGGCGTCCCCTCGCGATGGAACTCCGACCCGTCGTCCCGCTCGTCGGCTCCACCGCTGGCGTCCATTCCAGCCCGAGGGCGTGCAAATACTGCCGCGCCCGGTGCGACGCAAACCGGCACCCCGCCTGGTTCGACGGCTCCGCTTTTCAATCCGGGCCCGGGCGTCCGTTCCAAGTCGGGATTGGTCCCGCCACCGACACGTGCAACGACGGCGGCCGGCTCGGGCAGCCCCGCCCCGGGGCCAACCTCCGGCTCGATCGCCCCGTCGTTCGCGGCGGCGCCGCCGGTGGGTCCTTCGGCCGTTTCCCCGGCCGAGGCCTCCGAGTTGGCCCAATCGGCCGGCTTCGGTCAACCGTCCGCAACCGGGCTGACCGCCAGAGCCCCAAGCGTCGTGGGCACACGGCCGGTTGAGACCGGCGTAGGCGCACCCCTCGCAGCGCCCGCCAACCGGGAAGATCATGCGACCTTCATGCGCCGGGTCCAGGAGACCTTGGCCGCCAACCGTCTGGCCGATGCCCATCTGATGCTCAGCCAGCGCTATCACGACCCGAGCGTCAGTCCGTCCGAGGCCCGCGAGATGGAACGATTGCTCGACCGCCTGGCCGGCACGGTGATCTACTCGCGAGAGAGTCTGCTCGAAGCGCCCTACGAGGTGCTCTCGACCGACACGCTCGCGTCGATCGCCCAGCGTTACAACGTACCGCCCAGTTTATTGGTCAAGATCAACGGGCTCGATCCGAACGTGCCCTTGCGGCCGGGCCAACAGATCAAGGTGGTCCGTGGACCGTTCGAGGCGATCGTCGATTTGAGCCGGTATGAGTTGACCCTGATGCTTGCCGGGAACCGTTACGCGGGCCGTTTTGCCATTGGCGTGGGGCCCGAGCTGCGGCAAGAAGGTACCCTCATGGTCACCGACAAGAAAGATCTTTCGGTCCTGGCCACCGACGGCCTGGCCCCGCCGGACGGCTCGCGCGGGACGCGATGGATCGGGCTGGGGGAACACACCGGCTTGCACGGGACGAACGTGCCGGAGACACTCGGCCGGCCGACCCGCCACGGCTGTATCGTCCTGGGCCGCCGGGATATCGAGGATCTGTACGATATCATGTCGATCGGCTCGAAGGTCACCATCCGCCGCTGAGCATCCGCGGCGGACAATTCTTCAATTCTCCGAGTGGGGCCCTTTTCGTTGACTCTCGAAGCTGCTATACAGGTCGCAGCCTCTAGTGACGCTCGCGTCTCCAGCTCTGCAGCACGGAAAGGCCCTAACGTGTACGACAAAGAAGCTCTGGTCGCCTTGGTTCGGCACAAGTCGCTGAAGTTTGGCAATTTCACGCTCACCTCGGGCAAGAAGGCCCGCTACTATCTTGACGGCAAGCAGGTGACCCTGGACCCTCATGGTGCGAGGCTGATCGCCGAGGGGATTCTGGATCTTTTGGCCGAGCGGGAGATGCCCGATGCAATCGGCGGCATGTCGATCGGCGCCGACCCGATTACGGCGGCCGTGGTGACCATGTCATCCGTCCGTGGAACACCGCTGGCCGGCTTCATGGTTCGCCGAGAGCCCAAGGGCCACGGAACCAACCAGTATATCGAGGGGCCGGTCAAGCCGGGCGACAAGGTCGTGATCGTCGAGGACGTCGTGACCACGGGCGGCTCGTCGCTTGCGGCCATCGAGCGAGCCAAGCTCTTCGGGCTCGAAGTGACCGGCGTGGTGGCCATCATCGATCGCATGGAAGGCGGAGCGAAGGCCTTCGCCGAGGCCGGCTACGAACTGAACAGCCTGCTTTCGATCACCGATTTCGGCATCAGCCAGCCGGGGTAGATCGATTCCAGGATAGGTGTGGTGGTGGGTGCCACGGGCATCCTGCCCGTGCTGCTGTTCACTGAGCGCTGGCGCCAGTGGCACCCGCTGCAATGGAAGGCCTCTATTCCTCAGCTTCGCCCTCGTGGATGAATCGGTAGTGCAAGCCCCCTTCGGTGGAGCAAGCGGAGTATCGCACCGGTTTGCGACTCACGGGCGGCTGGATCTGGATGGCGCCGCACGTTCCTTCCTTGGTGATGAACAGGAACGACACGGTCAGCTTGGCGTCGTACTCGCCCGTTTTCTCGTCGATCTGGGCAAGGGGACCTTCCCAGGGCTCGGGCAGCTCGAGTCTCTTCGTCTCGCGGAGTTCCTTCTCGAGGTGCTCATAGCGGTCGTTCGCGATCCGCCACACCTTCATGCCCACCGGCGCAAAGGCGTAGACCAACTTGTCGCTCTCCGGCGGCTTGATCCGGATGTTGATCAGATCGACGCCTTCCCGCTTGGCCCACGCGAGCAGTTCGTCCGAGGGCTCAAGGCCCGGTGATTGCTTCATGAGCTTCCGCGAAGGCCGTGGTCCGCGTCCGCTGTCGAGGTCTTTAAAAGCATTCCTTGGCGACTGGTCGAAGGATGGGTTGTAGTAATTGCTCGATCCACCTTCCACGACCACCCGCGGTCCCGTTGGAAAGTCCGCACGCGCAGCGGCCGGCGCCGCGGGGATCGATCGTGCATAGTCGTCCAAGGCTTGCTCAATTTCGTCGAGTTGGGCGTCCGCTTCATTCTCGACGTACTGCTGCCAGTGTTTCGACCACCAATCGGCCCAGCGCCGCGCGAGCTTCAAGTAGAGCTGTTGCTGGACCCGCTGTCGCGACGCCCCGTCCGCAAGAGACACGAAGTTGAGCTCCATCCAGCCGTGCCTCTGGCCGGTTATCTTGGCCAGCGCCGGCATGATCTCGCGAATCGGGCGCCCGTAGCCGAACCAGGACCCACGGTCACCTTTATCGTTGTCGTACCGCTGCATGAACTGCTGAAGCTCTGGGGCATTCTTGACGATCACGCCATGATCGCTGCGTGACGGTTGCAGCATACGCGGAATCGCGCGGATCAGCGCCGGCACCGACCGCGGGTCACCTATTCCACGCAAGACGAATCCCAGCGCCCGCAATGTTTCTTCTCTTTCGGTTCGATCAAGTTCTTCCGTCAGTTTCGCAACCGCCGGCTTGCCGATCTGAATCAGTTCGCGGATGGCCGCCGCCCATATCGCTTCGTTCTCCCCGATCTTGTAGATCCGTAGTACCACCAAGCCGGCTTCGATGCGTTGGGCCAACGCGGCGGACGGATCGGATTGCAGCACGTCTAGGGCCGTTTCCATGCGGTTCCGTCTTGACTCTTTCTCCTCTTTGTCCATCCGCAGCATTTCCATATCGGCGGGCGACAATCTGCTGCTCCACCCGGGGACGGGTGGGTCACCGTCTTTGCGTTTTGGACATCCTTCGGGCGGTTTGGAGTTCCAACCCGGCGCGAGCTTGACGGGACCGGCTGGATTCCCTTGGGCATCGGCGACGTAGCGCACGCCCTTGATCGCGTCAATGACCTCCATGCCCTCGGTAAACGGCACCATTAGATCGGCGCGCGTCACCGTGCCCTGCTCAATCCGCAACACTTCTGTTTCACGGACTCCGACCGTATCGGGAAACAGCGACATGAACCCGGTCTCCCTCAGCTTGATGGGCATCCACACATCGCCCACAAGCCGACTTTCTTCCACCACGAGCTTCTCCGTTTGCCACCTCGGGTGTGCGCTTTCCGGCGGACTATCATAACGAGCGTCATAGCGGATAGGGAGGAACCCCTTGCGAGGATCGAGGAGGTACACTCGTTTGCCTCCCGGTTTTTCTGCCCGCGCCGATTGCCAAGGGAGGGTAAGCCGTACCTTGTCACCAGCCGCCGGCGCTTCGATTTCAAACTCGTCCTTGCGTTCCAGAAGGTATGAGAACAGAAAGTTCCCCCACTCCATCACGTGATGCAACTCAGAACGGCCAGTCTTGTCGGTTATCCAACAACGGTAGCGATCGAGACTAACCGGCTCGAAGGGATAGCGGACAAAACCGCGTGTCGGTATCTTCTTGTCCTTGGAAATCGTCCTGTCCCGTCCCAGTCCTGCCTCACAATCGGCGGCCATCGAACGGCTTTCCCATGGTTCGGTATCCTGGCGATTTCGATATGTGTCCGTGTCGATCCGAAAGGAATCTCCCAGCCGCCAATGCCGGTACCGCCGGCGTTGACCTGAAGAAGTTTCCAACGGTTTGCCCGGTTCACCGTCGAGACTGTGGTGGCTTCTCGCAACCTGTTCCGTGTCATAGTAAAGGTTTTTCGCATGCTCTAGACGACGCTGAAAAACGCGAACCAACAGCGCCCGTTGCTCTTCGGCCGAGAGCCGGCTGAACTCCTCGGCCGACATCGAGACGGTCCGCAACTCCTTCGGCCCGGCCGGCTGATTTGCCGGATCAGCCTTCGCCGGTTCCGGGGAGTCTTGTGTGTCGGCAGCGCCGGCGACCTTCGGCGTCGGTTCGGCCTGGGCCACGCAACGGCGCGGCCCAACGCCCACCAGGCCGACTACGCCCGTGCCTAATAGCCCTCCGACGATCACGAGTGCCAGGCAAAGGTACCCGGCCCTGGTCGACAGCGAGCGAGACGTGTCCATGATCCGCGCGATTCGCCGGGCCAGCATTGAGCGAAACGACACGATGCCTACACCCGCCGCGGCCAGCGACGACGAGGAAAGCTCGGCGATGCTGACCAGCCCGCGGGCGTACGCCCGTCGATCGCCGCCGTGCTGGACGACATAGTCGTCGCACACTTCTTCGGCCGTCGTCTGCAGCCGGCGGATAAGAATCCACAACAGCGGTTGAAAGAAGCAGACCGCAATCGACAATCGGCCAAGCAGCTTCCAGTGGCAGTCGCGGCGACGCAGGTGCGCCAACTCGTGAATCAGCACGTCGCGAAGCCTCATCGCCAGAGATGCCTCCGGCAGCAGCACGGCCGGGCGACGCAGCCCCGCCAGACACGGACTCTGCAAGTAGGGGCTGTGTTTGACCTCGGGTGGGACAACCCGCATCAGCGAGGCCACCTGGCGGCACACGCCGACCGTGTCCGGCTCCGCGCGGGCCGCCGACGCTCGAAGCCGCCAGAGCCGACGGGACGTGACCACAAGCCGCAGGCCAAGCACGCCGGCCGTAACGAGCCAGGCCAGGCAAACACACGATGCGACGAGCCCGAATCGGTGGATGACCGGCGCGGGTCTCCTCGGAGGCTCCAGCGCCGGAGACGCGTGCCGCCCCGGAGCCGTCTCCGCCGCCGGCGAAGCCGTCAACTCCCCGCCTGCCGGCGCGATCGGAACCTCGGGCAATTTGTCCGCCACCGACATGTCGACCGTCTCGGCCGCCGTCGTCGGCGCGGGCCGGACAACCTGTCCCACGTCTCTCTCGGGTATCAGTTCATCGTCGGCAATGGCCGTCGCTTCGGGTACCTCCGGCATGCTCCAGGCAACAGGCAGAGGGATCGACCAGCCGGAGACACCCGAGCGAGTCAGCCCCCAGGTGATCAAGGGGCAGACGAGAACGGCAACCAGAGTCGTGCGGCAGACGACCGACTGGGCGGCGGGACCTCGACGCCGCAGCAGCCAGGCGACGGATAATCCCGCGACCAACAGCAGCGAAGATTGAACCAGCCAGTTCAGCCCCAGCCCCGCAAGAGCCGCGGCGCCGTCGAGTAGCGATGTTGGTAGGCGGCCGCTCATGAAAAGTCCCCTATGGGGTCTTGCCTTGCCGGTCGATCAGCCGGCGGATTTGACTCAACTCTTGCGACGAAATCCTCTCGTTCTCCAGCAGATGCGTGACCAGTTCCCCCACGTCGCCCCCAAAAACGCGATGGAGAAGATCACGCGTTGCGCTGGATCGATAGTTTTCTTCCTGGACCAGGGGGAAGAACACAAAGGTTCGGCCCTCGGTCTGGTGGCCTGCGGCCTGCTTGTCCTCCAGGCCGCGAAGGAGCGTCTGGACCGTGCTGTGGGCGACGCTCTCCGACTCGCCGAGCGCATCGGTGATCTCCCGGGCCGTCGCGCGACCCTTCTCCCAAAGGATTTGCATGATCTTCAACTGCATCCGTCCCAATTGTCGAGGCTTCATGACGGTTCACTCCTGTCCACGGGCCGATCGTTTAGTAGACTAAATTTAGCAGAGTAGATGATCGGTGTCAACAGGCAACCGAGGAACTTATGAGGAATTTATTTGTCAGCCATTCGCGCTGGTTGGAACTGCCATCGAGCAAAGCCCCGCGCCGCTGAACAGTCCGGGAGGCACAAACCCCACATGCAGGGGGGCACTCCGCCCAAGAACTAGACCCTGTACCCGGTTTCAACCGATGAAGTCCAGGTACAGCACTTCGCGGGATCATGTTGGCGGTGCTCATGGAAACTTCGCTTCACCGGGAGTTGAAATCGCTCTATGCCCCAGAAGGTGCGCGGCTTGAAGTGCCCGTTTGCACGTATCGCATTGACGTGGTCCAGGGCGACCGGCTCGTCGAAATCCAGCACGGCTCCCTGGCGGCCATCCGCGACAAAGTCCGCCGGCTGTTGGAAGACCATCAGGTCACGGTCGTCAAGCCGATCGTGGTCCGTCGCCTGTTGATCAAACGCAACCGAAAAGGCGGCCCCGTCACCGACCGGCGAATGAGTCCAAAACGGGGCAAGGTGCTCGACCTGTTCGACGAGTTGGTCCATTTCACGCGGGTCTTTCCTCACAAAAGACTCACGCTCGACGTCCCGCTGGTGGACATCGAGGAATGGCGCCGGCCGGGCCACGGCCGACGTCGACGTTGGCGCCGGCGCGACCACGAGATCGAAGACCAGAAGCTGTTGGCCGTCCACCAGACACTTCGGCTGCGGACCACGTCCGACCTGAAAGCGCTGGTCCCCTGCCGGCTGCCGCGGCCCTTCCACACGGGCCATCTGGCCGAGGCGCTCGGCGTCGAGCGGTGGATTGCCCAGCGGATCGCCTACTGTTTTCGCGAGATGGGCACGGCGCGCACGGTCGGCAAGCAGGGCAACGCGCTGCTGTACGAATTCGGCGATGATGCTTGATCCTGCACTGGGTGGCACCGATGATTTTCCGTGATCGGTGCTGCCAGTGCGCCGGGTCTTTCGGAAAATCGTCGGTGTTGCGAAGCAACGAGAGGTCGTGCTCAGGAATCGGAAAAAAACCTCTTGTCGCTTCGCGACACCGACGATTCTGCGTTCATGGCGTTGTCCAATGGTGTCGACTATCGCGCAGAATCATCGGTGCTACCCACTTTCGGTTTACCCGTGGCTCTGTTGATAGATGGCCTGAAGCAGCGACTGCACGTCTTTGTACTTCTTTTTCGCCGACAGGACCGCGTCCAACAGCCGCCGGGCGTCCGACTCGCTGTGGCCCAGGCTGCGCAAAACGTCGAACGTCTCGGAGATGACGTCCGGCTCGACCTCAGTTTCGACTTCCGCCCGGGCGACCATCAGCGCGAACTTCGGCACCTTGCGCCGCAGCTTGGCGATGATCCGTTCGGCCATGGCCGGTCCGATGCCGGGCAGCGCCGAGAGTGCCTTGGCGTCCTGCTCTTCGATCGCCGTGGCCACTTCTTTGACCGAACGGACCATCGCCCGCAGCGCCTTCTTCACGCCCACGCCGTCGACCGAGCAGAACAACTCGAAGAATTCCCGCTCGACCTCCGTGAGAAAGCCGATCACCCGGGGCGTCAACCGCCCCTGCATCGGATTGCCTTCGAGGTACTCGATCGTGTGCAGGCTGATCTCCTGATTCAATTCAAGCTGCAACTGGCGGCGCGTAAACTCGGGGATACGGACTTCGTATTCCATCGGGCCGACGCCCAAGGTCAGGGCGTCGTCGCGCAAGGCCAGAAGCTGTCCGGTGATTTTGGTGATCAAAATACATCTCCCAAGCGGATTCCGGCCGGCAAGCCGACCGCAAACGTCGGGCAAGCCCGACCGCTAAACGAACAACTCAATCCCAAATCCCGAAATCCCCAAATCCCTCACTCCCCACTACCCACGCAACTCAGCCGGTCGCGTCCTTAAGTAGTAATGGCACAGGGCGATCGCCAGTGCGTCGGCCACGTCGGGTGGCTCCGGCGGAGCGCTGAGTCCCAATTCGTGCTGAATGGCCAACTGGATCTGTGTCTTCGACGCGCGGCCCGAGCCGGTCACGATCTTCTTCACCTGCGTGGCCGAATAGTGGACCACCGGAATGTCGGCCTGGGCCGCGGCCAGGCAAATCACACCCCGGGCGTGGCCCATCAGGATGGCCGTCCTCGGACGCCCGTAGTGCGAATAAAGCTCCTCGACGGCCATGGCGTCCGGATGGAGCGCACGGATCACGTCGGTCACACCGCGGTGGATCTGTTCGACCCGGGCGGTAATCGACCCGCGCGATTTTGCTCGCACCACACCGGCCTCGCAAAGACTGGGCCCGTTGTCGTCGCAGTCCAACACGCCGTAACCGGTCGTGTTCAAGCCGGGATCAATGCCGAGGATACGCATGGGAAAAAAGAGATTGGGGATTAGGGATTGGGGATTAGTGGCACTTGTTCACCCTTCACCCTTCTTACTTCGCACTTCTTACTTCGCACTTCTTACTTCGTACTTCTCACTTCGTCCATTCGGTGCCGTCGGGCCGATCTTCCAGCGTGATGCCGAGCCGGCCCAGCACGTCGCGAATCTGGTCGGCCGTGGCAAAGTCCTTATTCTTTCGTGCCGCCGCACGCAGGTCGATCAAGAGTTGCATCAGGTCGTCGACCAGCCCATCGTCGGCGGTGCCCTTCTCTTCGACCGGCCGGCGGAACAGTCCGAGGATGGCGCCCAACTCGCCGAGGGTCGTCGCGCCGCGTCGGAGCGATTCCAGCGCGGCGGCCTTGCCTTTGACCGACGTTTCGAGTTTTTCATCGTCGACGAACTTGTTGAGCCGTCGGACCAGATCGAACAGCGCGGCGGTGGCCCCGCCCGTGTTGAAGTCGTCGTCCATGGCCTCGATGAAGGCTCCGCGGTGCCGGGCCACGTCGGCCAGCAGCGCGTCGCCGCCGGGATCGAAGTCGCCCTCGGGCCGGGTGGCCGCCGCCGGCAAGGAGTAGAAACTTTCGCCTGCAACACGCTGGTAGCGTTTGAAGAACCGGTAAAACGTCTCCAGCCCGGTGCCTACTTGCTCGATGCGCTGGTGGCTGAAGTCGATGGGCCGGCGGTAATGGGTCGAGAGGAGAAAGAAACGGATCGTCTCGCCGGGGAACACTTTGAGCATGTCGCTGAAGGCGTCCGAACCCTTCGACTTGCTGATTTTTTCGGCCTCCTGGCTTTCCAGATCACCTTCGGCGGCGGCCCGGGTTTTGCGTCCGCCGACTTTGCCCACCTCGCTCGTGGCCTGCATCAGGCCGTTGTGCATCCAGTATTTGGCCATCGGCCTGCCGTGGGCCGACTCGCTCTGCGCGATTTCGTTTTCGTGGTGTGGGAAGACCAGGTCGAGCCCGCCGCCGTGGATGTCGAACGTCTCGCCCAGCAGACGCCCGCTCATGGCCGAGCATTCGATGTGCCAGCCCGGCCGGCCGTCGCCCCAGGGGCTCTTCCAGGAGGGCTCGCCCGGCTTGGCCGCTTTCCAGAGCGCGAAATCGGCGCTTGCTCGCTTTCGCTCGGCCGTGCCTCCGCCCAGGCCCCGCATGTCCTCGATCGAGCGCCCGCTGAGCTTGCCGTAGTCCTCGCACTTGCCGATCTCGAAATAGACGTCGCCGTCGGACTCGTAGGCGAACCCCTTCTCGACCAGCGTGGCCGTCAACTGGATGATGGCGTCCATGTTGTCGGTGGCCCGGGGAAAGTGGTCGACCGAATCGACACCCAGTTCGTCGAGGTTGTTCATGTAGTCGGCCGTCATCTCGGCGGCCAGATCGGCCATGGGCATGCCGCGGCGGCTCGACTCGTCGATCAGCTTGTCGTCGACGTCGGTCACGTTGATCACCAGCGTCGTGTCGTAGCCGCTGTAGACGAGATAGCGTTTAATGGCGTCGAAGATGACCGGCCCGACCATGTGCCCGATGTGGCTCGGCTTATAGACGGTCGGCCCACACAGGTAGATGCCGACCCGGCCGGGCGTGACCGGCTCAAGCGGTTCTTTCGACTTGGAGAGCGTATTGTAGACTCGGATCATTGTTTGGGGATTTCGGGATTGGGGGATTTAGGGGTTGAGTTGTTCGTTTAGCGGTCGGGCTTGCCCGACGTTTCCGGTCGGCTTGCCGACCGGACGGTACGAAGCACCAGCATTGTCACGTTTTCTCCAATAGCACGACGCACTCGGCGGCAATCGTTTCTTCGCGACCCACCGGCCCAACGCCCTCGGCCGTCTTGGCTTTTACGTTGATCCTTCCGGGAATGCCACCGAGGATCTCGGCCAGCCGGTCGCGGATCGCTTCGCGATAGGGACCGATCTTGGGCGATTCGGCGAACACGGTGCAATCGAGGTTGGCCAACCGCCAGCCGGCCGCCGTGACTCTTTGCCACGCCGCAGTGAGCATCTCGGCCGAATCGCGTCCCTGGTTCGTCGGATCCGTATCGGGAAACATCTGCCCGATGTCACCCAGCGCGGCCGCGCCCAGCACGGCGTCGGTCACGGCGTGCAGCAGCACGTCGGCGTCGCTATGCCCCAGCAGCGCCTTTTCGTGGGGGACGTCGATCCCGCCGAGCCGCAAAGGGCCGCCCGGCCCAAGCCGATGGCTGTCGTGTCCGATGCCGATTCGCACGGTGTTTTTTACCAGATCAAATGGTTAGTGATTTTGAAACCACAGATGGACACAGATAAACACAGATAAATGGAGGTAGGGTACCGGGTGCCACTGGCTCTGCCAGTGCATGACCGCCGACACGCCCGCGCGGCGATTATACCGCGACATCTCGCTTCGGACAACGCGAGCTTGCTCCACTAGGCAGGCCGATTGGCTTGACATACCCCCGCCATTGCGGGAAGCTATCCCGATAGCGACCGGGTTGGGGACTGTCCCGATTTTCGCGCAGCGAAAATGGGACTGTCCCCCTCCGAGAGAACAATCCCCAAGCCGGAACTTGTGCCATGAGCACCACTAAGCCGCCGAAATCGCAGTCGAGCAGTGGCACGCTGCAGATACAATCCCGGTCAAAGAAATGGATCCGCCGAGTGATCACGGTCTTCATCCTGCTGGTCCTGGGCACTGCCTTGCTGCTGCCACTGATTTGCGAACGGCGTGTGGCAAATCCTGTATTCCAGTGTGTGAACAATCTCCACAACCTCAACATAGCCCTGCTCAACTACGAATCGGACTATGGCACTTTCCCCCCGGCTTACGTGGCCGACAAGGATGGCAAACCGTTGTATAGTTGGCGGGTATTGCTCTTGCCCTATTTCGATAGACAGGACCTGTACGAACAGTTTCATTTGGACGAACCGTGGGACAGCCCCCACAATCTACCGTTGTCCCAAACCGATTTCCGTCTGTTTCATTGTCCAAGCGAGCCAACCACAGTACCCGGTCAAACGAGTTACGTGATGGTGGTCGGCCCCGGCATGATTTCCGAGGGCACACGATCGTATGGCCTAAAGGACATCACGGACGGCCCGGCCACTACCATCCTTCTGGTCGAGATGGCCGGCTCGGGCATCCACTGGGCCGAGCCCCGCGACCTAGATGTTTCCAACGCCACCGTCGTGCCCTGCGACTCGGACAAACACGGCCTGCGGAGCTGGCACCCCGGCGGGGTCAACGTTTCCTTTGCCGACGGCCACATAGACTTCCTTGACGAAACGATCGATCCGAAACTGCTCCGCGCACTCTTAACCAGAAACGGTGGCGAAGACGTGAACGCGTTTAATGAACAGGGCAATTGATGCTGCTTCGTGATGCGTGCAAGCACGCATCCTACTAATCCCCAATCCCTAATCCCCAATCCCTAAGCGTGAATTTCGCCTACAGTTCCAACGCGTACACGAACTACTCGATCGAAGAGGCGATCGCCCGGATCGCCACGCTCGGCTATGCCGGGATCGAGATTCTGGCCGACGTGCCCCACGCCTGGCCGGCTGACGTGACGCCGCAGAGGAAGCAGTTGATCGGCCGCGAGCTTGCGCACCACGGCATCCAGATCGCCAACGTCAATGCCTTCATGATGCGTGGGGCCGAAGATCCGCGTCATCCCTACTGGTATCCGTCGTGGATCGAGCCGGTGGCATCTAAGCGTGCCCTTCGCCGGGAACACACGAAGAAGGCGCTGCGGCTGGCCGCCGACCTGGGCGCGCCGTCGATCCAGACCGAGCCGGGCGGACCCCTGGACGAAGACCAGTCGAGAGAGAGAGCCCTGACCGTCTTCTATGACGAACTGATGCCGTGTGCCGAGTTGGCCGAGCGACTTGAAGTGTTTCTGCTCATCGAGCCGGAGCCCGGCTTGCTGATAGAACGGTTCGAGCAGTACCTGGCGCTGGCCGATCGGGTCGACTCGCCCTGGCTGGGCTTGAACTTCGACATCGGCCACGCCTACTGTGTCGATGAAGCACCCGAGCAGTGGATCCCACAGCTTGCCGAGCACACCAAGCACTACCACATTGAGGACATCGCCGCATCGCGCGAGCACGCCCATTTGGTGCCGGGCCGCGGGGCTATCGACCTGCCGGCCGTGCTGCGGGCGATTCGCGCGACGGAATACACCGGTTTTGTAACGGTCGAGCTTTATCCGTATGTCGACAACCCCGATGCGGCCGGTCGCGAGGCAAAGGACTACCTGGAAGGCATTATCGCTGAGTTCGAGTGACCCGAAGCCGTAAAGGATTTCCGTTCTGGAACCACAGATGAACACAGATGAACACAGATAAGGTATACAGTTGAGACACCGCGCAAAAAATGGGTTAGAACTCTTGATCGGCAACCGACAGCCATATCCTGCGATAGTCGAAGCAAAGCTCATCTGCTTCTTCGACCTACCTCATCTGTGTATATCTGTGTTCATCTGTGGTTCCCTTTCTTCATTTGCAGGTTGAGTGAGCAGTCGTGTTGCGTGACTATCTCGAGTTGATTCGCCTGCCCGCCGTCTTCACCGCGCCGGCCGACGTGGTGATGGGCTTCTTCTTCGTCACACAGGTGGCCGATTTCGATGCGACGGCCGCGTTGACCCTGGGCCTGTTGGTCACCGCCTCGTGTCTGCTCTACTCGGCCGGCATGGTGATCAACGACCTATGTGACTATCGGGAGGATTGCCGCGACCGGCCCGAGCGCCCGTTGCCCTCGGGCCGTGTTTCGCGCCGCGCGGCGGACCGGCTGGGTGTGCGGCTCCTGGTCGCGGGCGTTCTGACAGCGGTGATTGTCTCGGTGATCGTCGACTCGGCAGCGTGGGAAATGGCTGTCTGTCTGTGTTGTGTGATCGTAGGGTACGATCTTATCCTGAAACGAACGTTGGCCGGCCCGCTGACCTTGGGTATCTGCCGCGCACTCAACGTTCTTCTGGGCATGAGCGCGGTCGGTGAAAACTGGGAATTCTGTCACTTCTACATCGCCGGGATGATCGGACTTTTCGTTGTTGGCGTTTCGGTCCTGGCCCGAGGTGAGGCCGGGCGGAGCCGTCGGGCGGTCGTTCTGCTGGGCATCATCCTCATGATGGCCGCCGTGGGCCTCTTGGCATGGCTGCCCAACTGGCGGCCATTGCTCGTGCAATCGACCCACTGGTACTTGTTCGTCGTGCTGATGGCGATTCTCGTTGCCTGGCGGTGTCATCCCGCGATGGTCAATCCCGCGCCGGCGGTCGTCCAGCGGACGGTCGGCCAGAGCATCCGCGCGCTGGTGGTCCTCGACGCGGCCATTACACTGGCCGTGGCGGGCGCCGTGCCGGGCGTGGCTGTCTTACTGTTGCTGGTGCCAAGCGTGCTTCTCTCGCGGTGGTTCTACTCAACGTGACCGGCAGCCGACGCCCACTCCCCTTGCACAATCGGCGCACAGCGGACACACTGTTGGGAGAAACGTCGGGCAAGCTCGACCGCTAAACTGCCTACTGCCTACTGCCTACTGACATGTATCTGGG
>CAZWWC010000069.1:0-14387 GCA_964637625.1 uncultured Planctomycetaceae bacterium | reverse complement strand
GACGTCGCACTAGGCCGGGCCGTGATGCTCCGTGTTTCTCGGCCGGACGGCTTTTCCGACTGCAGCCAAGAAAATGAGACTCGTCATGCGTCGGTCGACGATGTGGGGAATGTGTCTTCTGCTGGTTCTTCCGGGCGCGGCCCACCCACAGGTCGAGTCCCGCTCCCCGTCCGCGGCCGAGTCCTCCTCCGAGAACGTAGCGTCGGCCCAAGGAGTGCTTGCTCCACGGGTCGAAGAAATCAAACCACCGCTCTTCTACCTTGAAGACGCCACCGGCAAGCTGCGCCCGGCGTTTGGTTTCAAGCTCGAGGAGTTTCTCGAAGCCTACAAACAGATGCACGGCCTCCAGCCGGAGGCCCGGTGCCCTCAATACGTCTTGAAAAAGATAACGGCCACCGGCGAGGCGCGAGAGAACCACGCAAAGCTGACGTTCCATTGCGACATCCTATTTCAACGTGACGGGATGATACGGATTCCCTTGTTGCTGGGCCGGGCCGTCATCACCGGCGATCCCGAGTACAGCGGCGAGGGTCTCCCCGTCCTTGCCTTCGAGCGCACCAGCAGAGGCTACGTCGGTTGGATCAAGGGCAAGGCGGGCCGGCAACACCGGCTGACCCTGAAGACGCTCGTCCCGTTGGTCGTTGTCGGTGACAAAACAACCCTGCAACTTCGCATACCGTCGGCCACCGAGTCCGAATTGAAGCTTACGGTTCCGGTGGCCGGCGCCGTAGCCAAGGCATCGGAAGGCGCCATGTTGAAAGTCGTTCCTTCCACCGACGAGGAAAAGACGGAACTGACCATTTGGGGACTTCGAGGCGATGCTGAATTAGCTTGGCACAAGCCGGAGGTCCGCTGGGCAACCGTGCCCACCGTGCTGGAGGCCGTCGGCGAGATTCTCGTCCAAATCGACAGTCAGGCTGTCCGCTGCGAAGCGGCGCTTCGCGTCCGCGGCCACGGAAAGCCGTTCGATCGTTTTCGCGTTCGTTTGCCGGCCGGCACCAGACTGGTTTCCTCGAACGCCTCCGGCTATAGCATTGTCGAGACCACCGGAAAAACCGTATCGGCCGACCAAGGTCGGGTGGTCGAGGTGCAACTTCGCGAGAAGACTCAAGGCCCGGTGACCGTTCACCTGGCTGCACGTCGGGCGCTGGACCGATCCATGTTCGGCCGATCGATCGAATTGGCCGGCTTTGCCATTCTCGGGGCCGCGCGGCAGTCGGGCCATTTGGCCGTGGAAGTCGCTGATGACCTCGACGTGCTATGGAACCCGCAACTGGGCGTTCAACAAGTCGAGGATCTCCCCGATTCGCTCCTGCACGACGATCTGCTGGCCGGCTTCAAATACTCCACTCAGCCGTGTTCACTCCTGGTGCGCGTGGCGCCGCGCCGGACGCGGATGACCGTCGAGCCGCGATACGTCTTGTTGGTCGACGCAAACCAGGTCCAACTCGAGGCCACACTCAAATACTCCGTCCGCGGAAAGAAGGCCCGTGTGCTCGACGTGGATCTCTCCGGTTGGCAGGTTGACGAAGTCGAACCCGACAATCTGGTGGCCGTAGACCAAGTCGTCCAGAGTGATTCGGGCAATCTGTCGATTCCTTTGCGCCAGCCTTCTTCCGGCAAGATCGAATTAAGACTCAAGGCCCACCGACGCGTTGAAGCCGAAAAGGGGCTGCTGCGGCTGACGTTGCCGCGACCCAAGGTAGCCACGCCAAGCCCGGCCACTGTCGTGATCGTACCTGAAGACAGCGTCCAACTGACCATCGATTCGAAGGCGACGAAGGGACTCGTTCGGCAACAGGTCGCCCCACCCATGCCGCTTCCCAAGCGTCAACAAACGCCGCTTTTCTACCGCGGCGATCCGACCAAAGCCGTGCTTGTTGCCCGGCGGGAAGTACACGCTCAGGAAATCTCGGTCAATTCCACCACGACCGTGCTGCTGGATGAACACGCCGGACAAGTCAGACAGAAACTCTCCTACAAGATCGACTACGAACCGCAGGACTCGTTGGCGCTAGCGGTTCCGCGCGAATTGGCCGACTCGGAGAATCTCGAATTCTTCATCCAAGGGCGACGCGTGTTGACTACCGACCTGTCGCGAAGCGGCCCGGAGGACGAGTCCAACGGAAACCACCGGGTGCGAATCCAAATCGCCTTGGACACACCACGAATTGGGATGTGCAACCTGGAGGTGCGATATCCGCTTGATCCTCACCAGCTCGTTCCACGATCGTCCATCCGGCGCACGATTGGCTTGGTCGTGCCGACCGACGGCAAATTGATCGCCAACAGGCTTCTTGTCACGGCGTCGCCCGAACTTCAGCTATCCATGATGGAAGGTCCCTGGAAGAAGCAGACGGGCGCGACCGCCTCGGCGTCGGTGACCTCAGCGGGCCGGTCGTTTTCGGAGTTTGTGGCCGATGGCCGAGTCGGCCAGGTGGAGTTCGGGGTGTGCCTCGAAGCACGCCAGACACCTCGTGCGACGGTCATTCGTCGGGCATTGGTCCAAACGTGGCTCTCGCGGCATGCCCGCCAGGATCGCGCCGTCTTCCGCTTCAGCACGCACAAGAAGACACTCCACGTTGTTCTTCCGCAAGAGACGTCCGTGTCGGACACGGTTGTTTATCTCAACGGAAAGCTGATCGAAACGCATCCGGCGGGCAAGCAGATGATAAGGTTCGACTTGCCGGAGGAAATGCCCCGCCGGCAGTGGCTTCTCGAGGTGCACTCTCAGAGTTCGAGTCCCCGGGTGCTTCGTGGCCGCTGGAGGCTGGAGCTACCCCGGCTGGGAGAAGACACGTGGGTCCGGCGACTCTACTGGCAGTTGACCCTCCCGAAGAACGAACACATCGTCAGCACTCCGGCGGGCTTGGTCCGTGAGTTTCGCTGGGGATGGAACGGTCTTTTCTGGGGACGCGAGGCGTTGCTGCAAACGGCGGACCTGGAAACCTGGATCGGCGTGCCCGAACACCCCGAACTGGCCGACGGCAACGACAGCTATCTATTCAGTGCTTTTGGCCGCTGCGACGCGCTCGAACTGGTGATCGTCAGCCGGTCGTGGATCGTGCTGGGGGCATCCGGCGCGGCGCTGGTGCTCGGCCTGCTTCTGATCTACGTACGGGCAACCCGGCATCCGGCCACTCTTCTTGGATTGGCCGTCGTGTTGGGATGCACCGGATGGCTCTACCCTGAGCCAACGTTGCTGGTTCTGCAAGCCGCCAGCCTCGGATTGGTACTGATCGTCATGGCCGGACTGCTCGAGCGTGGCGCCGCCAGGCGACGTCGCGGTCTGATCACCTTGGAAACATCAGGGTCCGCGATCGAAAAGGATTCCACGCAAACGCAGTTTCGCCTTGCCGGGGCAACCGGTGGAAGTTCGAGCACGGCAGCGCTGCAAAGAAAGCCGGCTTCGGACAAAACGTCATCGGTAATCGGCCGGCCCGACGTGGAAAAGTAACCATGGGCGGTGCGATCGGGATCGTGCCGGAGCCAGCCTGGTGGTCCATCGCACTTTGTATGTCGAGTTGATTTCGGATGTTAGAACGTGTTTGCAAATTGGTATTCGGCATTCCAAGGGTCAGTAGTTCCAAGTTCTATTGAGACCCAGCATTGTCATTCTGAGCACAGCGAAGAATCTCCTTGATCATCGAGATCCTTCGCTGCGCTCAGGATGACCTGCCGCGGTATCAGCCAGCCGAACTTGGAACTACTGAGGGTGCCATGGACGGCTTACCCGCCCTTGTTTTTGGCTGATTTTGTGGCCGGCACTGCTGGACAAGCCAGCAGTGGCACCCATTTCAAAACACGTTCTTACTGCTGGACTTCGACCGAATCACGTAATTGTAGATCTCCGAAGCATGAAAACATCGCGCCATAACGCGTCCGAAGAATCGCGACCACCCGGCCGTCGGCCACCACGATCGGTTTTTCCGGCCGGCGGTATGAGGATTCTGGTTTGGACCGCGGCCTTGCTGGTTCTCGGGGTCGCCGCTTCGCGGATTGGCGTGGTCGGCGCCGACGAAGTTGGTGCCTCCTCCGCGACCGCTCCGACGGCCGAGCCGGCCGGCGACTCTCCGCAATCGATCGACTCGACGTCTGGACCAAGCGTTATCCGCTTCCAACGCGTCTACGTTCCGGCCGAGCGAGTCGACGATTGGCCGCTGGGCGGGAACCGTTATCTGCCGCTTGACAAGGCGGATTTCGAGCGATTGCTCAAGCAAGCGGACGCACCGGTGATACCCGCCTCGCCACGGATCGTCCAAGCGACCTATCGCGCCTCGTTGGGTGACGACGGTCTTCTGATGGGCAGCACCCTGCTGCAAATCGATGCACCTGAGAACCTCGCAACGCTCTTATCACTGGGACGAGGCCACATGGCCCTCGAGAAGGCTCGCTGGCAGGACCCGAAGAAGACCACGACGCTGGGACTGGGACCCCGGGGCGACCTCAATGTTCTCGTAGAGGGATCAGGACGACTCCAATTCGATTGGAGGTTGGCGAGAAGTCGTGAGACGAACGAGACCCGTCAATTCGATCTCGATTTGCCCCCGAGCACCGCGACGACGCTCACGCTCGAGGTGCCCGACGACGTGACGCCCACGTGTGATCGAGGCATTTGCGTCGGCACGAAGGCCAACGACGAGGACCGAAAGATCTGGCGGTTCGAGTTGGGCGGTCAAAGGAAGGCCACGCTCCGACTTGCTCGTGCGGAGGCCGTCCTCCGAGCGGACCGTCAACCAGAGGTGTACGAATCACTCGTGTACAACGTCTCGGCGGAAGGAATCCAGCTCGAAACGAGTCTGCAGATCGAGGCAGCCACGCGGCCGCACCGGGAGGTGCGCCTTCGGCTTGACCCGGGGCTGAAGCTGGTCACGGCCCGGTACGGCCAAACGCCGGTGAGCTGGTCGACGACTTCGAACCCCGGGGAGCAGTCAACGCAAGTCATCGTCGAGTTGCCCGAGTCGTCAAAGGCAACGGCCCGCGTGCTCCACTTGGGTGCGTTGTGTCCGCTGGTGCTCGATCGGCCATGGCGGCTTCCGCGGATCCGGCCGCAAGACATGTTTTGGCGGGAGGGTAACGCGACTCTGCTGGTTCCTTTTCCGCTTCGTATCGAACACATCAAGGAAATCGATTGCCGCCAGTCACGATTGGGTCCGCTTCCGGCGCCCGGTGAAGGTGAGTCAACCGAGTTTCAATACTACTCGCCGGATTCCACGGTGGAACTGGTCGTATCGCGACGTCGCACGCCCGTGGAAGTCGACTATGGTGCGAGCATCGAGTTGGACACCACCGAGGCGACCGGCAAGTTGATCGCCCGGTTCAAGGCACGCAAAGGCGAGGTGTTCGAACTGGAAGCGCGACTCAAGCGACCGTGGATCGTCGACACGGTGACTTCCGACCCGCCCGGGCTGGTGCGCGACTGGCGACTCGATCCGGACGCCCAGCACGGCAACCGGCTGGTGATCCGCCTCTCGAAGGCGCTCTCACCAGCCCGTGGCGCCGTCAAGATCGAGATCGCCGGACGCCGGCTCCAGTCGCCCTTGAAAGACGCGCTGACGGCCGACGACCTGACACCGGTCTGTTTTCCTTCGGCCGACACACATAACCGCTTCCTGGCCGTCCGCACTCGGGCACCTTATGAACTAGTGATTCGCGGAGACCAGCGCCTCGGACGAATCTCCCCGGAAGACCTCGACGCCGAAACGAGGGAACTGCTGCCGGCGGCGCGGCAGCGGCTCGTGTTCTCTCACGACTCCCGTGCGGACAACCTTCGCATCGCCCTGCGCAAGCGGCCGCCGGGATACACGGGCGACATTCACGTCGAAGCGAGTGTTTCGGCCGAGACCATGCGCGAATCGTATCGCTTCCGGTGCACTCCGCAGTCATCCCACGTGGATCACTTGCTGATCCATTTTTCGCACGCACGCGGCGTGCCGCCACAGTGGAGTTGCGGCAGCGAAGAGGGCCAGCCCGTGCCGGCAAGCCGACTGACACCGGCCGAGCAAACCTCCGCCGGCATGGGACCCGACGGAGAAACCTGGAAGATCTCGCTGCTGCCGACGTGCGACCAACCTTTCGAGATTCGGGCAACTCGAACGGTCAACTTGCCGAGGCGTATGGCGATCAGTCTGGCTGCCTTGCCCGAGGCGAATTCCCAAACCGCCACGCTCGTCGTCCGCGCGGCCGAAGCCACGCCGCTACGGATCGACGCCGGACGGCTGCAGCGGATCCCCACCGAGCCGGCACCGTCGGGACAGTACCAGACGGCTCGCGCGACGTTTCACTACGAGCCCGAGCCGCTCGCCCTGTCGCCGGCCGTCGATGCGGTGACGGTCTCAATCGACACAAAGGCCGACTCCGGACAATCCGCCTTTGCGTGGGACTGCCGCATCGATTCCCGGTACGAGGGAAGGGGTGGTTCGCAACACCTGGTGACCTACCGTTTGGAGAACACCGGGCGGCCGAGCCTTCGCGTAACGTTGCCGTCGTCTTCCAAGGAGAAACAGATCCGCGAGGTCTGGATCGACGGCCAATGTGCAAGCTGGCGGCTGGAGGAGGCCCCGTCCGGCCAGAAGCGTCTGGCGATCGACTTGCCGAGTGCAAAACGGTTTCCCGTCGTCGGCATCGACTTCTCCGTGGACAGCCCGGCGTTGGGCTTCGTGGACACGCTCGAGCCGCCCCGCCTGAAGCCGGACGTTCCCGTCTTGGCTACGCGCTGGATCGCATGGCTTCCGGCCAGTCACCGCTGCCTCTCGACCGACGTAGGCTGTCAACCGTATCCTGAAAACCATCTGAACTGGCGGCGGCGGCTGTTCGGTCCGCTGGGGCGCGCGGCGCAGGTGAGCCCGTTTGATCCGCTTTCCGCCGCGGATTGGGCGAACCTCTATCCGCTCGGCACCCGAGAACCAACCCAACATACGGTCCGGCGGCTCTTGGCCGCACTGGGCACTCTGCCCGAGGTGAATGGACCGGATGGGCCTCCTGGGGAAATGACGCTTGGCGAAATCCTTCGGGGCAAACCGGTCCGTGAGTCGGGCCTGACGGTACTGGTAGACCAGCCGGCCTTGGCCGGCGCCGGCGTGTCTGCGACAACCAAGGTGCCAACCCGCGCAGCCTCGACACCACTTGGGCGAGGCATGGCCTTGCTTCGTGAAGCGGACCTCTCCGCCCTGGCTCTTCACGACGTGGTCCTGATCACCACTTCGCTTCAGGCCTCGCTGCTTCAGGACCATTTGGAGCCGACGGGAAACAGCCGAGTGTGGCGCGTGCTGCCAGGACCGCTCGCGCTGGATCTAGACAACGTCGCCGGCGCGCGAAGCCGCAATCATTGGCTCGGGGTCTCCACCTGGCGGAAGCAGCCGCCACCGACGAGCGAACCTTGTACCGACCGGCACCCGCTGACGTCGGTCTCAGGCGACACGCTCGGCTGGAGCGCACACTGCCTGGAGCTTTCTCCCTCCCAACCGGCTCGGCTGAGAATCGTTCATCGTCGCGGCATCGAGGTAATGCGTTGGGTGACCTTTCTCGCCGTGGTCGGCCTGGGAAGGTGGAAATGGGGTAATCGCCCGGTGAAATTGATCTTGGCAGCAGCCCTCTGCGCGGCCCTTGCTCTTCTCTTGCCGACGTTCCTGGCGGTGGTCGCCTCGGGCGCGCTTTTGGGAATGCTGTTCTGTTTGTGTGTTCTCTTGCTTCGCTTCCAGCCGGGCGGCGGCTCGGCCGGCGGACCTTCGTCTCTTGCCGCCGGTTCCTCCAACGGGCGGGCGCTTCCCGATACGACTCAATCGCTGAGGGCCTTCGTGCTGCTGGTGCTCGCCTTGGGGTGTTGTGGACGGTCGTTGGCCGAGGAGGCCCGCGGAGAGGTTGCCCCCTTGCGCGTGCTCATTCCCGTCGACCAGCAACGAAAACCTTCCGGCGAAAAGGTCTTTGTCCCTGAACCACTCTATCGCCAGCTTGTCCGAGGTGCGACGGCCGGCCGGAGTGGACCGGGGGGGTGGCTGATCGAAAGTGCCAGCTACCAGGGTGAACTCAGGTGGGAAGGGATACCGAAGCGTCTTGTGCCGGGCCAGATGCGAGCGTCGCTGCAGATCCGCGTGTTCGACCGGCACGCCCGCGTTCGAGTTCCCTTATCACGAGAGCATTTGTCGTTTCCGCCCGATTGGGCTTTTCTCGATGGTCGCGTGATCCGGCCGCAGTGGGAAGCGGACGGCGGCGCGCTGGGCTTCGTAGCGCCGACGGAAGGATATCATCGCCTGGAGGTGGTATTCACTCCGTCGGCGAGGACCTCCACGGCCGGCTCCCCGCCGGCGGCCCCGCCGCAGGATGAGCGGGGTTTCGACGTCCGTATCCCGCGCGTGCCGCGCTGCCGGCTCGAATTGGCGTTGCCGGCTAATGCGCCGCCGATCGAAGTGTGCTCGGCGCAAGGTCGCGTCGCCCTGGACGCTCAGCAGCTCTCGGCGCAACTTGGAGCCACCGACCACTTGAGCGTCTGTTGGCGTGCCGATGCCCAGCGGGGCGGCGCTCACGCGATTGTTGAAGTCGACGAACTTCGGTGGTTGAACATCACGCCGGGTTCGGTCCTGCTCAGCGTCAGGTTCCACTTCAGGGTACTCCAAGGTCGAGTGAGCGAGATCCGGCTGGCCGTCGATCCCCGTCTGAAGCTGCTGGGTGACGTGTCGCTCGGCCGGCTCGAGACCATCCCCGGCTCTTCTACAAGTCTGCGCGTGAAGCTCCCGGCGGCGCGATCCGAGAGCTTCACTCTCGACGCCCGGTTTTCCCTACACGATACGTCGGGAGTGGGTCGCCACCGTTTGCCATTGGTCAGGGTCGAGGGGGCGCGGATCGCCGACCGCCTGTTTGCCGTGACGGTCGACGATTCGCTGCAATGGACGGAGTACGCTGGGGCAGACGGCTCGCACGAGAAACCGCCGGCCGGCGGTCGGCGGCCGAGCGATGAGTCCAATGCGGCCGGCAACAACCAAGAGTCGCTCCAGAGCATTGCCATCTCCGACTTTCTCACGGCCTGGGGAGACGCCGACTCGTCACCTTGCTTGGCCTATCGTCATCGTGACGAACTACCACGCTGGAGCATCGCGACGCGTCCGCCCAGCCCGCGCACCGTCGTCGATCAGCGACTCACGGCGAGCTTCGCCGAGAAGCAGATGCTCGTGCGCTACGAGGCCTCGGTCAAGACGACGGCCGGTTATGGCTTTCGTTATCGACTGCACGTCCCGCCGACGTTGGAGGTTGACTCATTGGCCGCCGACGAAGAAGACGTGGATCGTCTGGCCCGATGGAGCCGAGCCGCGGACGGCTCGATCGACGTGGTTCTGACCGGACCGGTGACCGCGCGGCGTCGTCTCTTGCTCGAAGGTCACATGACGGTGCCCAGGAAAGGCCCCGTCGAGCTTCCCATTCCGGTCATGGCGGATGCCTACCTGCAATCGCTGCACGTCACCCTGTTTCGACAGCCCCCGGTTTTGCTCGAACTGGATCGGTACGACGGACTCGAGGAGGCGGAACCCGAGCCGCTCGCCCCGGATCAGTCGCCTCTGGGCCGGCCTTTTGTCTCGCTGATCGGCAGCGGCCGGAAGAAACCGCGGCTGTGGCTTCGCATTTCTCCGAATCGGCCGAAGCTGGATGTCCGGCAGACGATATTCATGGAGCCCCGGCGCGCCGGGGCTGGGAAGTGGCGTGCCAGGGCGCGTATCGAGGTGGTGCCGCGCGGCGGCCTGGTGGACGAAATCCGCTTGGCGATCCCCGCGGATCTGGCCGGAGAGCCCGAGATCGAACCGTCCTTGCCGATGACCGAGACGGTGCTTCCCGACGGCAGCAGGGAACTGATAATCCGCGGTACCCGGCCGGTGGTCGGTCTTCAGCAGTGGTCCCTGTCGATCCCCTTGATGCAAGAACGAGTCGTCGTTCCCGATATTGCCGTTCGAAATGCCCACAGGCAGGAACGTCGTCTCGTCCTTCCCCGACGGATGAACCACCGTC
The DNA here is from genome assembly GCA_964637625.1 of uncultured Planctomycetaceae bacterium. Classification (GTDB taxonomy): domain Bacteria; phylum Planctomycetota; class Planctomycetia; order Pirellulales; family Thermoguttaceae; genus UBA11386. The sequence continues at coordinate 4,394 of CAZWWC010000069.1, read as the reverse complement.
GCGTTTACTGGGACACCCAACGGCTTGAAAAGATATCCAGCACGCCGGAAGCGACGACGTACAAGATTCTGGGCAAGGACTTTCGTGCCGCGTTGTTGCCGTCCAAAAGGCCGGGCAGCACCCCAAGAGTCCTTCTGGCCGAGGTGAATCTCATCTGGGATGAAAACGGCGTCTGCCATGGCGCGGCCCATTTCGACCTTGACGGGGCTGGTCGAGCCTGGTGTCCTCTGCTGGTACCCAAGGGCTACCGGCTCGTCCAGGTCATGGTCGACGGCGTGCCGACAACGCCCGTGCCGAGAAAAGCCGACGACGAACCAACTGGAAGCCGTCGTCTTCGGATTCCTCTCGGACCGCCGACGTTGCCCCAGCGGATTACGATCGTGTTCACCGGACGGCTTCTTGAAGGCGTCGGCCGTGCCTGCTGCACTCTCAACACGCCTCGCCTGGGAGACCTCCCGGTCGATAAGTCGTTCTGGTTGGTGGCAGGACCGCGCGGGTACGAGCTTTCGAGCCAGACCGCCACGCTACGGCCCTTGCTCGACGTCCTCCGCGCCGACAGTTTTTGCCAAATGGTCGAACTGGCCGCCAAGAGCAATGCCGAAACGTCCGACAAGCTTTGCTGGTCTCGCACGTGGCGCAGCCGTCTCCGATGTCTTCAGTCGGACTTGAAGGAACACCTCGGCTTGGGCGCACCGCTCTCCATGACGCAACCGGTCGAAAAGAGGCTCGCGGCGCTACGCCGCCAGTGGACCGCGCTGGACGAGCAGCTAGGCAAGCCGGCGCCGCTCGAACCGGGCAAAAGCCCCGCGCCGTCACGTGATGAAACCGACCAATTCCGGCGGAAGATGCTCGACCGACCTGAATCGACCGTGTATCGCGCCGTGGGCGGCGAGCTGAAACCGCTCACACTGGAATACCGCTGCGAGACCCTATCCTGGGCAAATCGCCACTTGCCGGGCATATTGGTCCTGGGCGTTCTTTTCCTGCTGGGCTACCTGGCTGTCATCCACGGCCTATGGCAGATCGTGGCCGACCGCTGGCCGCAGGCGTTGGTCGTGGCCGTCGGCCTGGCCTGGTGGCTGTTTCTGGTGCCCAGCATCCTGGGCTTGGGACTCGTGGTGGTCGGCATTGGGCTGACCATACGGCGTAGTCGTCGCGTGGCGGAGTCCCCCGTCGTCCCGGCTGAGTAACGACTGGGGATGGCCGGGCGGGGCGCCACACGGCGGAGATCACCCCCTCGTAAAGGTGGTTCCTGTGCCCTTGCGAACCCTCACCCGACGCGCTTGCGAGAATCGCCGTCTATTGACCCCTGCATAGCTAATGACCGGAGGGCGACCAACGGGAGCCCGGTTTTCAGGGCATTTTGCGTTGCCTTACCAGATCATTTGAAATGCAGCCATCAATAAACAGATCGCGGAAGACCGAAATCGCCGTCGCCGACGCTCCACAGCTTCCGTGGTTTACCAAGAAGTTTGCCAGGCGGACACACTGTATTTATGTGTGGACCTGTTTTCGATGGGAAACCGGAATCAGCCACGGCCGCTGGACGTCCGATACATGATTCCAGGCACCGATGGACACCACACACTTGGCAGCACGGCCGCAGTGAACATTTGTTGAGAGCCCAAGGCGTCATGGGGAGCCAGAAGGCCGTCAGTTCGTATTGGCAAGCCGGCGGTCTTTTGCTACTGTACCGGCGCTCCCACAGGGTTTGTCGGTAGGCTACTCCGCGAAAGTGAAATCGTCGCAGAAGACAGACAAGACGACAAGGAACCGTACCGCAGAGATAATTCGTGTATTGCACTCGTTAAGGTTGCCTTGCACGATTTGTGAGAATCCAACCTCCGCCACGATCCTTCGAAAGGCGGTTTTATTGACGCGGCATCGAAGATGATCGGCCGGCCAGCACAGTGGCGCGGGAATCGGACTCCCGCTTGGCGGCTCCCCCGCCGATCGACTTCGCACGCGTCAATAGGCACATCGAGAATCTCCAGAACTACGCAAGGTCGCTTGGCACGTCTATCACTGGCCGACAAGGAAGGAGGCCGGCATGAGTCTTGACCAGAGACAAGAACTCCAGGTTCATATTCGCTGGATGATCCGCCGGGACATGCTTGAGGTGCTCGACATCGAGGCCGAGAGCTTCGAATTCCCCTGGCTCGAAGAAGACTTCATCCGATGCCTGCGACAGCGCAATTGCATCGGCATGGTCGCCGAGCACGACGGCCGCGTCGTGGCGTTCATGGTCTACGAGTTGAACAAGACTCGACTCCATCTGCTCAATTTCGCCGTCGCCCGGGAGGTTCGGCGCTACCGCGTGGGCACCCAGATGATGTCGAAGTTGATCGGTAAGCTCTCCTCGCAGCGCCGCACGCGAATCGTCCTCGAAGTGCGCGAAACCAATCTCGCCGCGCAATTGTTCTTCCGTGCAAACGGTTTTCGTGCGGTCTCGGTGCTGCGCGATTACTATGAGGATACACCCGAGGACGCCTATCTCATGCAGTATCGCTACCGGCCCGAAAGCCAATCCGTCGGGCAACCGGTGAACCGAATTACGCGATTGGCGGGCTAGGCCCCGATTTCCCTCCACAGTGTGCCACGGCTTGCCGGAAGGCAAGCCGTGCCCGGGATTGGAGGCAGCACTGTTTCTGCGAAGCAGTGGCACACATTTCGCTTCGAAGAATCTCGATTTCAGTAGTTCCAAGTCCGGCTGGCTGACACCGCAGCAGGTCATCCTGAGCGCAGCGAAGGATCTCGATAGCCAAGGAGATCCTTCGCTGCGCTCAGGATGACAATGTCAAGTCTCCATAGAACTCGGGGCTCCTGGATTATAGTCTTCGGACCCTTTCACGCAAGCGTTTACCCTGCCGCTGTGCCGTCACCAGTTTTCGCATTGAAACAGATCGGGCCGAGCTGTTATTCTTAGGGAGGCTGCTCTTCTCGAAGTAAGTGGAACGACTCATGCTCTCGGCTCATGACACCAAGGTCTTGGCGGCGTGCGTGCTGGCCGGTATGGCCGCCGCGCTCGTTTGCGGTGTGGTCTACTACTTCCGGCGATCGCCGTACACGGCGGCGCAGACGGCCCTGTTGGCCTGGAACAAGCTGATGACCCGCATCCTTTGGCGAACCGAGGTCATCGGGTCGTTGGCAATTCCTCGCGATCAAGGGGTCGTGCTGGTGTCGAATCATCGTTGTCCGTTCGACCCCGGCTTCATCGCCTTGGCGGTCGACCGCATCATGCGGTGGATGGTGGCCAAGGAATATTGCGATCATTCCCTGATGGGCCCCTTTCTCCGGGCGTTCGACGTAATACCGACCACGCGCGGCGGCCACGACACGGCGGCCACGAAAATGATCGTCCGCTACGCCCAGGAGGGGGAAATCGTCGGCATATTCCCCGAAGGACGGATCAACAACACCGATCGTTTCATGCTGCCCGGCCGACCGGGTGTCGCCATGATCGCCCTGAAGGCGCGCGTGCCGGTCGTCCCCTGCTACATCGAGGGACAGCCCTACGACGGGACCACCTTGGGCTGCCTGTTGATGCCGGCCAAGGTCCGTCTGAAAATCGGCCGGCCGATCGATCTCTCACCGTACTACGGCCGGGAGAACGAGCGGGAAGTCCTCGAAGAACTCACCAGACGTTTCTTGTGCGAAATCGCCAAGCTGGCCGGCCGGCCCGACTTCGAACCGGAAATCGCCGGCCGCGTGCACAAGCCGGACTCCGATGCGCGTCAAGTCTAGGAACTTGGCCGAGAACTGGATTAACTGCATCGGGTGGCTGGGAATGAGTCCCGGCGCGCCGGGAAAGGCCCAGTTCATGGTTCACTGGGGCACCGCTGCGCTATGCCCCAGCCACCCTCGTGTCTACAAGCCGGATACCAATGCGTAATAAACTCTGACCCCGCTCACCGGCGAAATTGCTGGCACCAGTAGATCGTCCCACGGGCGGTTCGATAGGCCGCCACGCCGATGCGTCGGTGGCCTCCGTTGAGTATGTTCGCGCGGTGACCGGACGAATTCATCCAGCCACGCACGACGCTCTGGCTCGAAGGATAACCCATCGCGATGTTCTCGGCCACGGGCTTGGACGTGTGCTGGAGCGTGCGACTGCGGGTCATCCAGATGGCGTGCTGGCGAGCCGATTTGACCAGCTCCGTGTCGATCTTAAGCGGCGGCAAACCATGGCGCTTCCGCTGCCGGTTCGTGTACGTCACAATGTTCTTCTCGACCTGAATCAGCTTGAACCTGGCCTTGACGACGTCCTCCGGCTTGACCTCGTGGCGGACCTTGCTCTCTTTGGCATAGGCGACGCCCACGGACAACAACACAGCAGTACAGACGACGAACCGGGTGATCATGTGATCCTCCTCTCTCCTTAAAGAAACACGGTT
>CAZWWC010000068.1:11380-14554 GCA_964637625.1 uncultured Planctomycetaceae bacterium | reverse complement strand
CCAGAAACACGGGCAGATGGGCCACGCGAGGGTCGGAATCGTCTGCTTGCCCAGCCGCTGCGAGACGTCCGTCGGCCGCTTCGGCCTCGGCCAAGGCGTGCCGCTCGGCCGGCTCAAGCGGCAGCCCACGCAAAAGCTCGAACCGCACCGCGGAAGGCGGCATGAGCCGATCGAGCAGGTCCACGCGGACCGAAAAACCGGCCGCCGTGAGCATGCCCGGCAGCTTCCGGCCCATCAACGGCTCGGCGCCGGCACGCGCCAGCCCGGTAAGCCAAAGCCGCCGCGTTGCGATTTGCGCAGGATATTCGATCATGGCCTCATAGTCCGGCTCCAAGGCAATCAGTTGGCCGCCGGCGGCGAGCACCCGATGGATCTCGGCAATCGCCGCCGGTGCGTCGACCCACATTAGTGTGAATTGGCAGAAGACCAGGTCGAACGATTCCGGCGCAAGCGGGAGCCGTGCGGCGTCGGCTTGGACGGGGAAGACGCCAGGCCGGGCAGAGAGTGGTTTTGCCCGGGTGCCATGGGCGGCTTGTCCGCCCTTGCCGATAGCTAGTCTTGCAGCGGCAGGCAAGCTGTCGCTGGCACCCAACCTTGAGAGAGTATTGCGGCAGACCATCAATGCGGCGAGGTTTCGATCCACGGCCACGACCGGTCCGGCGGAGCGGCGGACCAGCTCGCTGGTCACGGCCCCGGTACCGCAACCCAAGTCGAGCACGCGCCGGCACCGCGCGATGTGTGCGCGACGCAGCAGCCGGGAACGTGCCGGCGCGAGCCACTCAGCCTGTTGCTGCAACAGAGCGGCCGGCGGTAGGCTTGGGTCGGTCATGCTGGCGCGTCCCACCACCCGCGGGCTCCCGCCCGCGGCTATCAACTCCCCAATCCCCAATCCCTAACCCCTATCCTCCGCCAACGAGCGATAATAGTCGATCGAGCGGCGGAGTCCTTCCTCGAAGTGGACCTGGGTCTCGTAGCCGAGCAGCTTTCGAGAAAGCGTGATGTCGGCCAGGCTCTCTAGCACGTCGCCGACGCGAGGTTTGTCGTGGACCGGTTTGACGTTGGTGCCCAACAGGCGGTTGAGCACGTCGACGAGCGTGAGCAGATTGGTCGACAGGCCATTGGCGCAATTGAACATCCGCCCGGCCACGTCCGGCGCGTCGGCCGCCAGGAGATTGGCGTCCACGACGTTGCTGACGTAGGTGAAATCGCGTGACTGGCGGCCGTCGCCGAAAATGGTCGGCCGCCGGCCGGAGAGCATTGCCGTGATAAACCGTGGAATCACGGCCGAGTATTGACTGTTGGGATCTTGGCGCGGGCCGAAGACGTTGAAGTAGCGTAGACTGACCGTCTCGAACCCGTAGGCCGCCGTGAACGCCTGGCAATAATGCTCGCAGGCCAGCTTGGCGGCCGCATAGGGTGAGATGGGCGCCGACAGATCCGTTTCGCGCTTGCTGCTGTGCGGCTGATCGCCGTAGGCGCTGCTCGAGGCCGCGTAGACCAGCCGCCGCACGCCGGCGCGCCGCGCGGCGTCCAGCAGGTTGACCGTGGCCGTCACGCAATGGGCATGGGTGTCCAGCGGCCGGTCGACGCTCCGCGGCACCGAGGCCAAGGCCGCTTCATGGAAGATGCAATCGACGCCCTTGACGACTTCCGTGGCCGTGGCCGCGTCGCAAAGATCGCGCTGGACGAATTCAATCTCGTCGCGAAACGTTTCCATGTTGGTCAGGTGACCCGTGCTCAGGTTGTCGATCACGCGAACGCGCTCGCCGCGCCGGACCAGCGCTTCGGCAATATGGGAGCCAATGAATCCGGCACCACCGGTAACCAGAAAAGTACGCATGATTGCTCCTTCAGACAATGACTTTCCCATTTCCTATTGACCCCTGCATAGCTAATGACCGGAGGGCGACCAACGGAAGCCCGGTTTTCAGGGCATTTTGCGTTGCCTTACCAGATCATTTGAAATGCAGCCATCAATAAGAGGATACCGATCCCAATGAGACCACGCCCTCGATCCGATGCCCTATACAGTGTAGCTTGGAAGAATGAAACCCAAAAAAATCCGGAAAATCAGCATGATAATCAAGACACCAATCAGAATCAGCACGGCAAATCCGGCCAGCGTCATCAGTGCAATCAGCGCCACTCGGGCTCGGTCCTGATATTGTTCGGAAAGATGTCCCATTGCTTCGACCAGTCGGCCCGACTCCTCGCCGACGTGCAGCGTGTCAAGGAACTCGGGCGGATAGCCGCCGGCCTGACTGAACGCCTCGTAGATGCTGCCGCCCTGGACAATCCAGTGATCGATTTTGGGAATCTGATCGAGATACGGAGCGCAATTCGTGCTTGAAAGCGTCAGACGCATCGCCTGGCGGACGTCCATGCCCGTGCTCATTGTCAAGTGCATGACCCAGGCCAGCCGCGACAGCGCCAGGGTCTTCAGCGGCGGGCCGAGCACGGGGATCTTCAAGATGGTGTACTCGACGCGACGGATCCGCAACAGGCCGCGCTGGAACGCCCGAGCCAACACGAGAAGCATTATCCCCACACCCGAAAGAATTGCGACGTAGACCCCTAAACCTCGGCTGCCGGTCAGCCCAAAACCCAGGATATCGGCCTTCAAGAACGGCGCAATCCAGATCAACAGAGCGACCACGAGCAAGGCGATCGTCAATTCGAAGATCGGCCAGACGATGGCGGCCAGGAAAAGGCGGCGACGCTTGAGTTGCGCGTTGTAGTGGTCGGCCAGTTGGGCGAAGACCTCGGCGCTGCTGCCCGTCTGGTCGCCGACCCGGGCCAACTGGCGAAACAGCTCCGGGAAGAAATCGCCGCAGGCGTCGATCCCGTCGGCCGTGCTCTGGCCGTCGGCCACCGCGCGGCGGATGACCTGGAACCGGTGCAGCAGGCAACCCCGGCCGGCCCCGGCCGCCTCGCGCTTCCAGACGGCCCGCAGATCGATCCCGGCCGCAAGCGACGTGGCCAGCCGGCGGCAGAGTTGGGCCAACTCCTTGGTTCGGATCCGCGGTGAAAACAGAAGGGAGACTGTGTCGGCCATGCCGCTAGTATGACTTGTCCGTGCCTAAATGTCGAGCACAAGCTGGGTGCGGTTGAGCACGATCCTGGGTGCGGTTGAGCACGATCCTGGGTGCGGTTGAGCACGATCCTGGGTGCGGT
>CAZWWC010000068.1:0-11280 GCA_964637625.1 uncultured Planctomycetaceae bacterium | reverse complement strand
CTGGGTGCGGTTGAGCACGATCCTGGGTGCGGTTGAGCACGATCCTGGGTGCGGTTGAGCACGATCCTGGGTGCCATGGGCGGCTTGTCCGCCCTTGCGGATACAGGGGCAGGCAAGCTGCCCCTGGCACCCGGCGGCGCGGATGGACCTCCGGTCATCCTCAAAACAGCGTGATGACCTGACTCACGGCCAGCAGCACGCCCGCGCAGATCGCCAAGAGAAAAAGACCGCAGACGACCTGGACCGAGCCTTCGACGAAACGTCGTCGTCGGGAGTTGGTGCTGGCGCGGTCGGCGCCCGGCACGGTCGCCAGGACGGGCACCGACAAGGCGGCCCGCGCGCCGGCGGCGTCGGTGAAGGTCATGTTGCCCCAGACGCCCGAGGCGACCATGCTGATTCCCGCAGCCCCGGCCAACGCAACCATCAGCGACACAATCGCCAAACGAGGCCGTCGCGGGCTCGTCGGCCGTCTGAGCGCGCCTCGGGCCACCACGACTTCGACCGGCGGCAAGTTGGACCGATGATGCCAAGCCTCACGCTCCCGTGCCATCGCGCGGCGATAGTCTTTCCGCGCGGCGTCGCACTCACGCTTTCGCGCCAGAAAGGTGTCGAACCGCTGCTGCGAGACAAACGGCGGCGGCTGGATCGCGCCGCCCGAAGGTGGTTGTGCCGTCACCGAACGTGGTGACGGGCAATTGGTCGGTTGCCGCGATGCGGACTTCGGCGAGCTCAGTCGAGCCGGAGGCACGAATTTGCCCAGCGGTTGTTCGAGCGTGTCGATGTCTTCCCTGGCGGGTCCGATTACGCCGAGTGGCGCCGGCAGCGGATCGGTCATCTGGCGAAGCTCTTCGGCCAGGTTGCCCGGCGCCGGCACCAACTCGTGAGGAATCGCCGCAAGACGCTTTTCCAGGTCACTAATCTCGACATCGGTTGCCCGAACCATTGGGTGCAACGGGGTCCGATCGATCAGCAGTTGTGCACGGTATTGCCGGGCGTGATCGAGTTGCCGGCGCAGCGCCACTCGGTCGGGATTGGCCTTTAGCCCGGCAGGTTTGCCCGCCGCAGCCGATCGGTCCGAATCGGCCCCAGCCGGTGTCTTGACCGGCTGGAGACACTCTTGGAGGAAGCGGTCCAGTCGCCCTTGCGCCTCAGTCAGCTTCTTTCGCGCCTTGACGACGGCTTGTTGCGCTTGACGATGGGCCTTCCCGGCTTCGGCTTTCTGTCGGAGGCGCACCGACTCGGCAAACTGCTCGGCCAGCCGGTTGGCTATCGCGACCGCCGCAGTCGGGTCGGTGTCGTAGGTGCATTCGATGTGAACGCCTGTGGGCGAAGTGTCCGATGCCTTGTCGGTCAGCAACCGGACCTGCAAGCGGTCGCGCACCGACTTGAGCGTTGCCGGACAGCAGGGCCCGGCGCCGCAGCCTTCGGTTCGGCATGCGTCGATCGCGCGACGGACGTTTGGCCTGGCGAGGATCTCGGCTCGAGCATGTTCCTGGCTCATGATGTCGGCCGGCAGGCGGACGATTGCCGAAGTGGTGCCTCCCGTCGGCGGCGGTGCCTTGGTGCCAAGCAAATAGACGGGCAAGCCCAGCGCCGCAAACATTAAGGCCAGCAAGATCGTACCGGCACGTCCGGCTCGGCGGTCGCGCCGAGTTGTGATGGCAGACGTCGTACTTTTCATACTTTTGCCGATGGGCTGTACAGAAACTGGGGCATGGGTCGGCGGACGTTTTCCCACTGGTCGGGAGTGAGATGTACGGACCGCTGAAAAGAAGATCGACGCCGAGGGCCCTGGAGCTTGGGGCAGAAGATGCCCAAATGTCCCATATTGCCACACGCGGCCCGCACTGCCCGTAAGGTCGCCCCTGTTTACCACGATCTTGTCGCTTCGTAGCCTCGCGGCTGCAGCGGCAAGACCCATTGAGCGGCTTGGCCCCCGCTCGACGCTGGATCGGTCGGTCTCCGCCGGATATGATGGACTCAGTCTGGTTCGGATCTCTCGCCAAAGTGTGCCACTGCTTGCCGGAAGGCAAGCAGTGCCCCGGGTTTACAGAAGCACTGCTTCCCCGGCGCGCCGGGGTGGCATTCTGTCACGGACTGCTGTCACGTGGCGAGACATGCGGCCCAATGGTTTTCGCTGATTCGAGGTTGCCCATGTTTCGCATCAAGATTTGCGGCATCACGACGGTTGACGATGCCCAGATGGTCGCGGCGGCCGGGGCGGACGCGATCGGCCTGAACTGCTACCCCCCGAGCAAGCGATACGTTCCTCCCGATCTGGCAGGGCAAATCGCTTTGGCTTTACCGGCGGAGGTGGTCCGGGTTGGGGTGTTCGTAGGCGCCAGCGCCGACGCGATTCGAGAGACGATCGACCGCATGGGGCTCGACATGATTCAGCTCCATGGGGACGAATCGCCCGAGTTCGTGGGGCGGCTGAATCGTTGCGTGCCGGCGCCCGTGATTCGTGCGTTCCGTCTCGGGCCCGACGGCGTGGTGCCCATTAACAAGTATCTCCAGCAGTGTGCCGAATTGGCTTGCCGCGTGCGAATGATTCTCATCGACGCTTACGAGCCGGGCAGCTATGGCGGCACGGGGAGGACGTTCGACTGGACCGCAGTGAGGTCCCTTTCGCGTGCGGGGCGCATCCCACTCGTATTGGCTGGTGGGCTCACACCGGACAACGTCGCCGAGGCGATCCGTGCGGGCCGCCCGGCAGCGGTCGACGTGGCCAGTGGGGTCGAGTCGAGCCCCGGGCGGAAAGACGAGCGGCTGGTTCGAGCTTTCGTCGAAGCGGCCCAGGCCGCGTTTCGTCAGACGCATCGGCCGGGGGGGAGTAATAGGTGAGTAAAAGGCTCTTGGGCACGTCTTGCTGCCCTTTGCAAACCGCCTTAAGACCGTGTATCATAACGGGTTGAGGTTCGCCGAGTCGTCCAATGCAAAAGGAGAATGCCGTGTCACAGGTTGAGACGAAACTGCCCTATAAGGTTGCTGACGTTAGCCCGCAAGAGTTCAAAAGCCTGGCCGCGTGGGGACGCAGAGAGATTGCCCTGGCCGAGAACGAGATGCCGGGGTTGATGGCGCTCCGCAAGACGCATGGCAAGGAGAAACCGCTTGCGGGTGCTCGTCTGGCCGGCTGCCTGCACATGACCATCCAAACGGCCGTGCTGATCGAGACCTTTCGCGAGCTTGGGGCCGAGGTCACCTGGACAAGCTGCAACATCTATTCGACCCAGGACCGTGCCGCGATGGCGATGGCGTCTGCGGGCGTGCCGGTGTTTGCCTGGAAGGGAGAACCACTCCAGGCCTACTGGGACCACATTCTCATGCAGATTCAGGCCTTTGAGGGCGGGCGGGGTCCCACGGGGTTGGTCGACGACGGCGGTGACCTGACATTGCTCATCCACATGGGCGTTGAGTTCGAGAAGCAGGGCAAGATGCCCGATCCGGCGAGCGTCACGCATCCCGAGGAGCGAGCACTGCTGGCGACCCTGAAGAGAAGTCTCGGCGAGGACCCGACGCGTTTCACCACGATCGCCGCGGACGTCCGCGGGGTAACCGAAGAGACGACCACCGGCGTGCATCGGCTTTACGACCGGGCGGCCAATGGAACCCTGCTCTTTCCGGCCATCAACGTGAACGACTCGGTCACGAAGAGCAAGTTCGACAATCTTTACGGATGCCGCGAGTCGTTGGCCGACGGGATCAAGCGGGCGACCGACGTCATGGTCGCCGGCAAGGTGGCCGTCATCTGCGGCTATGGCGACGTCGGCAAGGGCTGTGCCCAGTCGCTGCGAAGCTACGGCGCCCGGGTGCTCATCACGGAAGTCGATCCCATCTGCGCGCTGCAGGCGGCGATGGAAGGCTTCGAGGTGACGACCATGGAAGACGCCGCGGCGCGGGGTAACATTTTTGTGACCGCGACCGGCTGCCGCGACGTGATTCGCCCCGAGCACATGGAAAAAATGCCCAACGACGCGATCGTCTGCAACATCGGCCATTTCGACCTGGAGATCGACGTGGCCGGCCTGGAAGCCTTTCCAGGGATCGAGAAGAAGAACATCAAGCCGCTGGTGGATCACTACACCTTTCCCGACGGTCACTCGATCATCCTGCTGGCCAAAGGGCGGCTGGTCAACCTGGGCTGTGCCACGGGCCATCCGTCGTTCGTGATGAGCAACTCGTTCACCAACCAGGTGCTCGCGCAGTTGGCCCTGTGGACCGAGCCGGAGAAGTACCCGCTGGGTGTGCACGTGCTGCCCAAGGAATTGGACGAAGAGGTCGCCCGACTGCATCTCGTTCCGCTCGGCGTGAAACTCGATAAACTCACCCAGAAGCAGGCCGACTACCTGGGCGTTCCGGTCGACGGGCCGTTCAAGCCCGAATATTACCGGTATTAGCAGCAGGCGGTAGGGTGCGTGCTTGCACGCACCAAAACTCCTCTTTGCTCACTTTCAATCTGAATGGTCGACTGATCATGCCGGAGATTCAAGCTTTCCGAGCTATTCGTTACAATCTGGGGCATGTCGGTCGCTTGAGCGACGTCGTCGCTCCGCCCTACGACATCATCTCGCCCGACATGCAGAACGAACTTTACAGGAAGCACCCTTGCAACTGTGTTCGGCTGATTCTCAACCGCAAAGAGCCGGGCGACGACGAAGCCGACAACTGCTATATCCGGGCACGCGACTTCCTGAAAAACTGGCAGCAAGAAGGCGTGCTCTTCACCGAGGCCGATCCGGCCCTGTACGTCTATCATCAGCAGTTCACCTTCGCCGGGATGGAATACAACCGGCGCGGGTTCATGGGCCGGTTGCGATTGTCGCGGTTCGGCCGAGGCAAGGTCTTTCCGCACGAAGAGACCCATCCGGCGGCCAAGCAAGACCGGCTCATGCTCATGACCACCTGCAAGGCCAACATGAGCCCGGTTTTCGGCCTCTATCCGGACGAAAAGTGCGAAGCGCAGACTCTGCTCGACGACGCCATCGCCGGCCAGACGCCGCTGGAAGCCACCGATCAGCTGGGCGTGGTCAACCGGATGTGGCCAGTGACCGATCCGAACGTGATCGCCACGGTCGGCGCCGTGATGGGCCCCAAACCGATCTTCATCGCCGACGGACACCACCGCTACGAAACGGCCTGCAACTATCGGGATCACGTGGCCCAGATGGGGCTGCTCGGGCCGGAGCATCCGGCCAACTTCGTCCTGATGATGTGCGTGGCGATGGAAGATCCGGGCCTGGCCGTGATGCCGACCCATCGGCTGCTGGCCGGCGTGCCGGAGATGACCGCCGAGCAGCTTGTTACCACGCTGGGTGATTGCTTCGCGGCGAAGATCATCGGCGAAGGTCCTGACTTTGCCACCACCGCCTGGGAAGAGATCGAAACGGAAAACAACCAGGGCACGATTGCCCTTTGCACGGCCAACGACGGCCGTTGGGTGCTTGCGCGGCTGACCGATGCCGGGGCGGTCAAGATGGCTGAAGTCGCCCCCGAGCACAACGAAGCCTGGCGGTCGTTGGGCGTCAGCATCCTGCATCGGCTAATCATCGAGACGTTGCTGGGTGTGAAGGACTTGCCCAAGCCGAACTACGTCCACCTGGTCGACGAGGTAATCGAGGGGTTGAAATCGGGCGAATATCCGCTGGCCGCGTTGGTGATGCCGGCGGTGGTCGACGACATCCACCAGATCAGCATGACCGGCGAGCGTATGCCGGGCAAGAGCACGTACTTCTATCCAAAACTGCTCAGCGGCCTGCTGATCAATCCCTTGGAGTAAAAGACTATCCCACCCTTGGAGTAAAAGACTATCCCATAAGTAAAATCAGGGTCCCGCCGCGCCGGGATAGCGCAGCGGTGGCCCAGAGTCCGCAGAACCCAATACACCCAATCACTGTCATTCTGAGCGCAGCGAAGAATCTCCTTGACCATCGAGATCCTTCGCTGCGCTCAGGATGACCTGCTGTGGTATCAGCCAGCCAAACCTACAACTACTGAGTCTCTCAAAACCCACGAACAGACCTGCCATGACAAGCAGCCCCATGCGAGCCGATCGCGGAAGACTCCGCATCGGCCCGGCTACCCTTGCAGCCCTGTGCATCCTCGCCTCCGCGATGGCCGGTGCGGCGGAGGCGCCGACGTCGTCGTCTCGTGCCGGCCGGCAGGCGGCCTCGGACAGCGGGCAACCGCACAACGTGGACGCGGCCGTCGCCTGGCTTTCGGCCAAGGCCAAGGAGATGGTCCGGGCGAGCCGGCGGACGATGCACGATGGCACGGCCGCCTTTCCGCCGCAAGTGGGCAAGGGCTACCACGCGTTTTGGCTTCGCGACTACTGCTACATGCTCGAAGGTTCGGTGGAAGCCTTCTCGAATCAGGAGTTGAAGGATGCCTGCCGCACCTTTGTCGCCGCGGTGCGCAAAGACGGTGCCGGTGTGGACTGTGTCAAGTATGACGGCACGCCGATCTATAAGCCGGGCTACGGCAGCATGGGAGTGCATCCGGTGGCCGACGGCTCGCAGTTTACCGTCAAGGTCGCCTGGCACACCTTTCAACGCACGAAGGATCTCGACTTGCTCCGGTCGATCATCGGCAAACTCGAACTGGCCATGGGCGCCGTGCCGCGCAATCCCCGCGGCGGCCTGGTCCACATCAAGCCAGGCCGGCCGCAGCAGCGCTGCCCCTACGGCTTCACCGATTCGATTCCCAAGCAGGGCGACGTGCTGTTCTCCTCGCTGCTATTGGTCGAAGCCGCTCGTCACATGGCCGATCTGTACCAGGCGCTGGGCCGGGCCGACGATGCCCGACGTTGGTCCGACGAGGCCCAGCGCGTCGCGAAGCAGATCCGCAAGGTGTTCTGGAATGCCGAGTGGGGGCTGTTTCGCGCGGCTACGGTCCAGTGCAATCAGCCGGACGTGTGGGGATCGGCGTTTGCCGTCTCGCTCGGCGTGGCCGACCGCGGGCAATCACTCGCGATCGCCCGCTATTTTCGCGACCATTACGACGAGCTGGTCCAGCGCGGCCAGCTTCGCCACCTGCCGCGACCCATGTATTGGGAGGGTGCTCGCTACCGTGATCAATATCAGAACGGCGGCTATTGGGCCACGCCGGTCGGCTGGTTCGTCTATACCCTCGACCTGGTCGACCCGAAGCTGGCCGATCAAACCGTCATCGACATGACGCGCGACTTTCAAAAACGGGGTGTGAACGAATGGGTTCTCGACGACCACGTCGCCGTTCCCACCTATCTCGCGAGCGTTGCGCTGCCGCTTGCCGATATCCGCCGAATGCTCGCTCGACGCCAGAATGGGCCGAAGAACAGACCGCAGGGATCCGCACGATGACGACCTTCTTCGCCCAGGGCTCCCCAACCACCGACCTCGGCCGTGACGAGATGCGAGCCGCGCTGTTCGGTGCGCTGGAGAGGCTTGGCCCGAGGCAAAAGGTGATCGCGCTGCCACCCGACTTCACGCGAGCCAACAGCATGGCGGGGCCGCTGACCTGTTTCGTCCATGAGTACTACGGTGATCGGTTGACCGACGTGATGCCCGCACTGGGTACCCATGTGCCGATGCCCGACTGGCAGCTCGATCGGATGTTTCCGGGCCTGCCGAAGAAACTGATCCGCGAGCACGACTTCCGCAACGACGTGGTCACCATTGGCGAGGTTCCGGCCGATTTCGTTTCGGAAGCGAGCGAGGGTGTTTACTCGAAGCCGTGGCCGGTCGAGCTCAACCGGCTCATCTGGCAGGGTGGCCACGACCTGGTGCTTTCGATCGGCCAGATCGTGCCCCACGAAGTCGTCGGCATGGCCAACTACAACAAGAACCTGCTCATCGGCACCGGCGGGGCGTCGGGCATCAACGAAAGCCATTTCATCGGCGCGGCCTACGGCATGGAACGGATGATGGGCCGTGCGGACACGCCGCTGCGCCGTATTCTGAACTACGCTCAGGAGCACTTCTGTGGCCATTTACCGTTGGTCTTCGTGCTCACGGTGATCGCGCCACGCGACGACGGCTCGCTGGCCGTGCGCGGGCTTTACATCGGCGACGACGAAGACTGTTTCCTGCAGGCCGCCGGGCTGTCGGTCGAGGTGAACTTCACGATCCTCGACGGAGCACCGAAGAAAATGGTGGTCTATCTCGACCCCGAGGAGTTTCACAGCACCTGGCTGGGCAACAAGGCCATTTATCGCACGCGGATGGCCATTGCCGACGGCGGCGAGTTGATCGTGCTCGCCCCCGGCGTGGCCACCTTCGGCGAAGATCCGCAGATCGACGCCTTGATCCGCAAATACGGCTATCGAGGCACGCCGGCAACTATGAAAGCCGTCGACGAAAACGAGGACCTTCGCGAAAACCTCTCGGCCGCCGCCCATCTGATCCATGGGTCGAGTGAAGGGCGATTCACGATTACCTATTGCCCGGGCAAGCTCTCGCGCGAGCAGATCGAGGGCGTCGCCTTTCGTTGGGCCGATCTGACGGAAATGCAATCGCGATACGACCCGAAGCAATTGACCGACGGCTGGAACACGATGTCCGACGGGGAACGGATCTACTACATCGGCAACCCGGCGCTGGGGCTCTGGGCCTCTCGGGAAAGACTGACCGGTTGACTGTGTAGGTCAGGCTGTGCCCTGGCGGCAGACACGGACCATAACAGCCGTGGGCGGAAGCCCACGGTCCGACGAACCCTACCGCACCTCGACCTCGTACCAGACCGTCTTGTAGCGCGGCCCCAAGAGCAGGCAAGCCCGGCCGTCGCGCGAGATCACCTCGACCGGCTCGCTTCGCTGGCCTGATTCGTCCAACGCGAAGCAGCGGACGCGCCGGGGCGCCACGGGCAGAACGACCTCGGCCGGCACGCCTTCGCAGAGCACCGGCTCGCTCCCCCAGCGATTGCCCAGCGTGACGTTGTTGTTTTCGAGTCGTGCCAGCCGCGCGTCCTGATTGCGGACCACCCCGGTGGCGGCCAGCAGGATCTTGCCCGGCCGGTCGAAGCGCTCACCGTCGATTGCCACCAGCGAGACCGTGGCCCAATCGAGCCGGGTCTCGCCGATCTTCAGCCGGACATCACCCAGCGCGAACTGGCGACCGTGGACAAAGCCGGTGAAGAGTTTGGTGCGGGGCGTGTCGACCGTGAAGTAGCCCGCGCCCTCGATCGAAAGATCCCACCGCAACTGGCCCGTGTCGGAAACGAACACCCGGCGGCCTTTGGGCACGCCGGGTGGATCC
The DNA here is from genome assembly GCA_964637625.1 of uncultured Planctomycetaceae bacterium. Taxonomy (GTDB): domain Bacteria; phylum Planctomycetota; class Planctomycetia; order Pirellulales; family Thermoguttaceae; genus UBA11386. The sequence goes on along the minus strand of CAZWWC010000068.1, from coordinate 2,050 downwards.
CACGTCGGCGGGTTTGTCGGGCCGAGTCGCATGGCTACGCGATCCGTAAGCGCCACCCGAGGGTCGAGCCGAAATCCGGCAGCCGTCAGGCCCCAAGGGTTCAGTGCGCTATAGAGCATTTTCCGCTGGTCCGCCACCGACACGTCGACGGCCACCAGCCGCTCGGCCGGCGCGACGTCGCCGCGGAGAAACATCGCCGCCGAGGCCGGCATGTGGACCAGCTTGGACGGGTCGCTCTTAATGTCGAAAAAGCTTGTAATGCGCCGTGGCTCGAAGTCCGTATCGTGCGAATAGGCAAACGAGAAGATGCCGTCCCAGCCCTGCAGCGCGCCAAAGGCCGCAATCATCGGGAAGCCCTCGGCCGCATACTCGTTCGGCGCGGGGTGGTTGTACTCGCTCACCGTAAACGGCTTGCCGGCCACGCGGCGGACGGCCAGGTGGCTCAACGTTCCGCCCGAGCGGTTGACCAGCGCCACGTTGCGGACCGTCCAGTTCTTCATGTCCCAGGACCGGCCGGGGAAGTGCGGATGCTGGAAGTAGCTGTGCGCGTCGAGGTAATCGAGCCGGGCCTGGATCGACGGCGGGCTGTAGGAAAGCTGCGTGCCCGAGACGGGCGACTTCACGCCGAGCGTTTCCTTGAGAAACCGGTACATCCGCTGCCAGTAAGCCGCCTCGGTGTCCCACAGGAAATTGACGAAATCGCGCCGGGCCATTTCCGGCGCTAGCGACGCCCCGTGGCGCACGACCGGGATGGTTTCGTCCTCGATGGTTTCTCCCTCACCGGGATACGCGGAGCCAACCGCTCCCGGCGTCCGGCGGATATCGAATTTCCAGGCCGTCAAGAGTCCTGCGGTCGTGCGGTATTTCGCCCGCAGCCAGCGGTTCCAGAACTTGCGGTAGGTCGTTGCGTAGGGCTCGGGCAGATCGTCCAACTGGTTCCAGCTCCAGGCGGCAAACAGAGCGTTCTCGTTGTTGATCTCGACCATGGCTACGGCCGGTTCGTCCGTATAGGCGCGGCGCGTGTACGGATTCACGTGGGTGAGCAAATCCCGGGCATACTTCTCCTGCAACTCGATCATTCGTGGCTCGAAGTTGTCGAGCCCCTTGTCGAACCGGGGGCGCTGCTGGCGCTTGGGAAATCCTTCGGCCTCATCGAGCCACCGGGAGACGTGCAGATTGATGTTGACGTAGATGCCGTGCTCTTTGAGGCGGTGGATGAGGTAGTCGAGCCGCTCGAGTTTCTTCGGATCGATCGTCAACTTGTTAGAGCTTTCGCCCCAGATTGCCCGGGAATCCATGTGGTGCAGCCGGACGCAGTTGATTCCAAGTCGTGCCAGCCGCGCGGCCAGCCGGTCGGCCTGTTGGTGGCTGCAGAAGCAGGCCTCGAAGCAGAGGTTGGTTGCCCAGAAGCGGATCGGCCCGGCGTCGGTTGCGAAGCGGCCGTCCTCGGCGCGGACGAAACCCGCCCCGCCTGCCGGTCGTGCAATCCAGTCGGAAACGTTGGTCACGCCCGCCGGCGCGTCGTAGGAAACGACAAACGGGAAGAGCGGCTCCCGGGCCGAAACCGTCCGGCCGAAGGCCAGCACGAGCAGAAGCATCGTGCCAAGCTTCATCAGATGGGTGCCTGGGCCACAGTGCAACGGTGGCCCAGTATCGCACAAACGGCCGTCTGCACACTTCATGGCGAACCGCTCTGTTGACCTCTGAAGGACTCTTCGTCTTGTCTATCGTACCTTTCTTGCACCGGCCACAGCCGCGCGCAGCAAATCCCTACGTAGGATGCCACCATGATGATCAGACCGAGGATGCCGGACCATCTTAGCCGAGGCCGTGAAGGTCGATTGGCAATCGCCGCAATGTCGATCGACTTGGGTCCGGGATCAAACAGAGCGATCAACTCCTCCCGACTTGGACGACTGGAGAACTCGTAGACGCTGCCGTTGGCCGTGGCGACCCGAAATGTGCTTGGCACCGGATGCGTAAACGGCGTACCCGCGTAGACTTCGTGGTGAGAGGCCAGCGGCCGGTTCTTTTCACCGCGTGGATCCAA
>CAZWWC010000067.1:12891-14667 GCA_964637625.1 uncultured Planctomycetaceae bacterium | reverse complement strand
ACATCGACTCGATTGCCGGCCCGAGCGAAGTGGTCGTAATCGTCGACGATTCGACGCGGCCGAGGTACACCGCCTACGACTTGATGGCCCAGGCCGAGCATGCCCCCGGGGCGAGCATCCTGATCGGTTGGGATGAAGATGTATTGGAGGCGGTTGTTGCCGAGATCGGCCGGGCATTGGCCGCAGTAGAGCGGGGCGAGCTGGCCCGAGAGAGCCTCGAAGACTTCGGCGCGGTGATCCTCGCCCGGGATCGTGAGGAAGCCTGCCGGCTGACCGACGAGATCGCCCCGGAACACTTGCACATCGCCACGGCCGACGCGGAGTCGCTGGCCGAGCGGATTCATCACGCGGGGGCCATTTTCCTGGGCAACTACACACCGGTGGCGTTGGGCGACTATGCGGCTGGTCCATCGCACGTTTTGCCGACCAGCGGCACGGCCCGATTTGCCAGCGGGCTTTCGGCCAACGATTTTCTCCGCTCCGGGAGCATCTTGTGCTTCGATCGCTCGGGCATGATGGAGATGGCCCGGGATGTTGAGGTCCTGGCTACCAAGGAGGGATTAACCGCGCATCGGGCGAGTGTTACGGTGCGTAAAGAGAATCCGTGAGATCAACTTGGGTGCCACTGCTGGCTTGCCCAGCAGTGTACTTTTTCAAAAGACAAACCGGCACTGCTGGGCAAGCCAGCAGTGGCACCCGATACGTCGAGTCCTCCCGATGGATCGGGACCGGGAACGGCTAACCACGAACGCATTGGTGCGTGCGAGCACGCACCCTACTTCAAATGGCTTACTTCCGACCTGAGATTGAAGCGATGGCCGGCTACACGCCGGGCGAACAGCCGCGCTGCGGCGACGTGATCAAGCTGAACACGAACGAGAACCCTTATCCGTGCTCGCCGGCCGTGGTCGAGGCGATTCATCGGACGGCTCGCGCTGCTTTGGGGCGCTATCCCGACCCGCTGGCCGAGCAGTTTCGCCGGGCCGCGGCCGAGCTGTTGGGCGTTGCGCCCGGGGGCATTCTCTGCGGCAACGGCAGCGACGACATCTTGACGATCGTCACGCGGGCACTCGTCGGGGAGGGCCAGCTCGTGCGGTTGCCCTATCCGAGCTACATCTTGTACAAGACGCTGGCCGAGATCCAGGCCGCGCGGAGTGAGGAGGTCCGTTTCGAGTCGGATTGGAGTCTGTCGGAGGCGCTGGGCGCCGAGCGTGACGGGTTGCGGCTGGTCTTCTTGGCCAATCCGAACAGTCCTTCGGGCACGGTGGTTGGGCCGGAAGAGGTTTTGAAGTTGGCCGAGCGATTGCCCTGTCCGTTGCTGGTCGACGAGGCCTACGTCGATTTCGCCGAGACCGACTGCGTGGGGCTGGTCGCCCGATGCGAGCGGATCATGGTCTCGCGCTCCTTGAGCAAGTCGTACGCGTTGGCCGGATTGCGGTTCGGCTACCTCGTGGCCCAGCCGCACATGATCGAGGAGTTAATCAAGGTAAAGGACTCGTACAATTGCGACGCGGTGTCAATCGCGGCGGCCACGGCGGCCATCGGCGATCAAGTCTGGCTGGCCGAGAATCGCGCCAAAATCATCGCCACGCGCACTCGTTTGGCAGAGGCATTGCGTGAGCTAGGCTTTAGTGTGGTCGATTCGCAGGCCAATTTCGTTTGGGCCACCCGCGCCCGACGACCGGTCCGCCCGATGTTCGAGCGGCTCAAACAGGAAGGCATTTTCGTCCGATACATGAACTACGCCGGCTGGGGTGACGGGCTGCGGATCAGCGT
>CAZWWC010000067.1:1695-12791 GCA_964637625.1 uncultured Planctomycetaceae bacterium | reverse complement strand
TTTTCGTCCGATACATGAACTACGCCGGCTGGGGTGACGGGCTGCGGATCAGCGTGGGCACGGACGAGCAGATCGACCGGCTCCTGGAACGCCTGAAGGCGATTGTGTGAACGGGTAGCACCGATGATTCCGCGGAGCAGGCATTGCGAGGAGCAAGAACCTAGCCGCGGAATCGTCGGTGCCGCGAAGCGGCAAGAGGTGTTCGACGTGGGAGACATTGTTCTCTTGTTGCCTTCGGCAACACCGACGATTTTCCGAAAGAGCCTTACCAATCGCAACGGTCATCACGGAAAATCATCGGTGCGACCCGAGGCCATGCTCAGTTGTCGAAAAGCATGCTCACGCAAGCGAGAGCATGCCACCCGACAGGAAACATGAGGCAAACCACCATGGCACGCAAGGCCAAGATCAAACGCAAGACGGCCGAGACACGGATCTCGCTGGAAGTGAACCTCGACGGCACCGGAGCGGCGGAAGTGTCCAGCGGCGTGGGCTTCTTCGACCACATGCTCGCGCTGGTGGCCCGGCACGCGGCCGTCGACCTGGTCGTAAAGGCCACGGGCGACCTCGAGGTGGACCAGCACCACACGGTCGAGGACGTCGGCATCTGCCTGGGCCAGGCCGTCTCGAAGGCGCTGGGCGAGAAGGTGGGCATCCGGCGCTACGGACACGCCACCGTGCCGATGGACGAGACGCTCGTCACCGCGGCGATCGACCTGGGCGGGCGGCCTTATTTCGTCTTCAACGCCGAGTTGCCCACGCCCATGATCGGCCAGTTCGAGAGCCAGCTGGTTGCCGAATTCTGGCAGGCCTTTGCGACCAACGCACTGTGCAATCTGCACATCAATCTGCACTACGGCCGCAACAGCCACCACGTGGCCGAGGGCATCTTCAAGGCAGTGGCCCGGGCACTGCGGATGGCCGTCGAGGTGGATCCCCGCGTGAGCGACGTGCCGAGCACCAAGGGCACGCTCTGAGCGATCTGCCTGAGGGCATTTCAGGACTATCGTGCGGGTCCCGGGCACCCAGCAATATCCACCCGTTTCGAAATGTCCTCTAGGGTTCGTCGGCCGTGTCGGGGTGTTCTCCGTCCGATGGCGACGTCGGCTTTGGGAACTCCGATTCGGGAGGTGTTCCATCGGCATCGGTTTCCGGAGGCGGTGGAAACGTCGGCGAGCCGAAGCTGCGCACGTGCAAATCCAATTGGGGAAAGGCGATCTCAATACCTTCCTGGCGAAACCGTTTGTGGATCGCGGCGTGCAGCTGGTGAATCACGGTCAGGCGTCCGACCATCGACGGGAGGTACACGCGCAGGCTGAAATTCAACGAGTTTGAGCCGAAATCGTTGCAGATGGCGATGGGTGAGGGTGAGTCGAGCACCTTCTCGTGTGCCTTGGCGATCTCCAGCAGGATTTCGCGGACCCGATCCGGGTCGCTGCCATAGGCAACCCCCACGTTGACCGTGACCCGGTTGGTCTTGTCGGTCAGCGTCCAATTGAGCAGGCGGCCCGTGATGAACTCCTTGTTGGGCACGACCAGCTCCTTGCGGTCCCAGTCGGTGATGGTCGTGGCGCGCATCTGAATCCGCGCGACTTTGCCCGTGGCGTCGCCGATGGTGATGACGTCGCCGACCCGGATGGGTCTTTCGAAGAGAATCACCAGTCCGGAGACGAAATTGGCGAAGATTTCCTGCAGCCCGAACCCCAGGCCGACCGACACGCCCGCCACGAGCCACTGCACCTTGGACCAGCTCACGCCCAAGGTGCTGAAGACGAAAAAGATGCCGACCAGCACGATGACATAGCGGGAAACGGTCGTCAGTGCGTGGCGCAGGCCGCTGTCCATGGGCAGGTGTTGCAGCAGGAGGAATTCGAGCAGGCCGGGAAAGTTCCGTGCCAAGACGACGGTCACGAGAACACCGACCAGCGCGATCGACAGGTCGGCCAGCGTGATGGCCTTGTACTGCTCGACGACGGTGCGGACCGCCCCTCCCTCGGCATCCGCCGGGCCGACCTCCTGGCCGGCCGGGACGACCGTGTGCCACAGGGTCATCTGGCGGAGAATGTTCAAAGCCGGCAAGACGTCGGCCCAAATGAGACATACCCCGAGGATGCACGCCGCCGCGAGCGAGCCGTAGACAAGTTGGCGGGTCTGTTCGTTGAGTTTGGCCAGATCGACTTCGGGCACGAGTGTGGCCGGGTCGACAGGTTCCTCTTCGGCGATGGCGGAATCTTCACCGGCCGCTTGGGCCAGTTCACGGCGTTGTTGGGCATGGGTAATGGCCAGCCGCCGCCGGACCATCAACACCCAGCGGAGCAGTAAGGCACCCACGACCAACAGCCCCAGCAACAACCAGACCGTGGCCATCAGGCGAGCGGCAAAGTGCCATGCGGCGTAATAGTATCCCAGCAGCGCAAGGAGGATCAGCAGCACGGGCAAGAGGGTGGCGGCCATGTACCAGAATCGCCTGGTCTTGGCGAGCCAGCCGTCCGGGTGTTCGGCGATAAACTCACGCAGGACAGCGCCCGAGGGACGCAGGACCCGATGCATGAAGATCACGACCAGTGTCATGAAGACGACAAAGGTCAGTCGGCCCAATGAGCTATCCCATCCCCATCCCCATCGCTCATCGGCCAGGCTGTGAAAGGTGGCCGCGACGAACAAAAAAGGCAGACCGAGCACAATGAAACACCCCAGGCGGCGGCGGAGTTGGGCCACCGCGCCCGCCGGCCAGCCGAAGTGCACTTCGGCCAAGCCATGGCGGCGACAGACCTGGCGCAACAGCTCGATCGGAAAGACGACGAAGGCAGCCGCGGAGAAGCCGTGGGCAATGGCCTTGGCGCTGCCGGGCAACTGATCCGACGAGAATAAGCAGCCGGCCAGAAACCACAGTAGCCCCGGCCACGGGACGGCCAACAACACCGTCAGAACGAATACCTCGGCAGTTGGCATGAATCGCTGGGCCCCACCCTTGGCGGCGTAGCCTCCGATCTCGTTGATGGCTCGCCTCATGCGTGTCTGGAAGAAGAGCAACGGTAGAAAGATGAGCAGTGCAACCAGCCACACCAGCGGCATTGCCGAGGGACTCGCGGTGAGCGACCGCGCAACTTCGTTCCAGGTTCTCCAACTGCACAGCCACGTCAGTGCGTTTCCGGCATGGCGCAGTGTGCTGGAATCCAGCGGCAGGCTGGTGCGAATCCACAGAACGTGTTCCTCGATCAATTGCGAGAAGTCTTCCGTTTCGGCAATTAACTGCAACTCGACCGACTCGAGATCGACGATTTCCTCGTAGTAGTCGTTGTACTCGCGTATCAATTGGTCGAGATACTGCTTCTGGGCTCCCAGCAGGTAGCGAACCAGGAAATCGAGCCGCTGGGCGTGGTCCGCGTCGGCCACTTCCATCTTGCCGATCGCATCCTGAGCCAAGCGATCCATGTCGCCGAGCTTCTCCTGCCGCTCGTCCAGCTCGAGAAGCCGCGAGCAAATACTGGCTCGCTCTTCCTGCCGGAGCTTCGCACGTCTTCGATAGTCTCTCAGGTCGGGCAGAGTGATGCGCTGGTCGCGAAGGAGTCGGCCCACCACGTTGGTCAGCCCGACCATGTCGATCTGTTCCTTAATGCGCTGGTGTTGTTGGGTCAGATCGGCCAGGGTTTGTTCGGCCTGGAGAAGCGCGTCGACGGCCCGCTCCATATCCTCGTTGAGTGTCTCACGTTTGGCGGACAGATCGGTATTCTGCTCGGCCCATTGGCGTACGGTGGGCGGTGTTTCCTCCAGATCCTTTTGGGCTTGCTCGATTTGGCGGTAGATCTCCAGGCGGCGTTGTGCCCGGGCAGCCTCGCGCAGCGCTTTGACCTTCGTCTCGGCCCGCCGGACGCGCAAGGCGGCCAAATCTCGCTGCAAAGGCACCAGCGCGGAAGTGGCTTCGTAGGCCGCCAACTCGGACTTGTAGGCCGCCATTTTTTCTTGGAAAGCGGCGGCACGCATCTGCAGCAGTTCGCCACGCGATTCTCGAAGCAGCTCGGGTGCGTCGGTGGCCGCCTGGGACTTGAGCTGGGCTTCGATCTCGGCCAGGCACTGTTTGGCCGACTGGATCAGTCCGGGGATTTTCGCCCGACGCTGCTTTCGACGTCGCAACTCGCCGCGGGCGTCGACCAGCTCCGCCTGAAGCTGTTTCAATTGGGTCTCCGCCTCGTCCCGCATTTGGCTCAATTTGCCGAGCGGGGCATCCGGGGCAGCGGTGATCTCCGGCTCAACGGCCAGCGCTTCGCGCTGGTGCTGGGCGTCGGCGATCGTGTTGCTTGCCTCCCGCACGTCGGCGTCGTAGCCTTGCTTCTTGGCCCGCCAACGCTCGGCCAGCTGGAGCTCTTTTCTGGCCTTCTCATAAAGCTCCAGGACTTTCTGCTTGACCTGTTCGTCGAGACCTCTGGCTTCTTCGACCTGCTTGACGCGGGCATCGATCTGCTCCGCTGTCAGCGGGGCGGGCTTCGGCGTCTCGTCCCCGGCCCACGCCCATCGGGCGGACATCGCCACGAGCGACAGGAAAACGAGCAAGAGGACGTGTTTACGTCGGGCGAAGATCGATGGGCCGATCGGCTCGCGCCGGCCGGCGGCTGAGGCTGGGAAAATCGTCGACATGGGTTGGCCCTGACCTGTTTTCTGGACAAACGCTTGAAGACCCAGGGTACTTCCGGCGCGCGGAACCCCTGGGTCACACTCGCGTATTAATGTAGCACAACCTTTCCAAAAAAGGCCAGAGCAAACCGCCAGCCGTCGCGGTGAGAGGGGTGCCATGGCCACGCTCACGCGTGAGGCCGTCCGGGAACTGAAATTGAGGTTTTTCAAGGCAAAATGTGTGCCACTGCTTACCATCGGCAAGCAGTGCTGGCTGCGCAGCCGTTTCGCACTGCTTCTTGCGAAGCAGTGGCACACGGAATTCCCGGACACCCTGACGCTCGCGCGTGGCCATGCCTGGAGGTCGAAAAGCATGCTCACGGCAAGCGTGAGCATGGCACCCGAGCTCGGACAGGCAAGAAGGTTCGCCCCGGCGCGAGACTTGGTCCGGAGACCCACCGATAGCACCCGGTCCGGTGAGCGCTCGGAAGCTACTTGTGCTCGGCAGCCGCCGCCTTGAACAGGGGCTTCAGGTCGACCTGGTGAAACGGCCCGGACGAGGCGGGCAGCTCGCCGAAAGCCAGGTGGAGCCGCCGCCCGGCCGGCTCGAAGACCATGGATTGCAGCGTCAATCGCCCCATGTTGGCGGCGTGCATCCGGCCGACCACGTCGTCGACCGAGAACCGCTTCACCGTGTCGCGGACCAGGGTGTCGAATCGCTTGCAGAAGGGAAAGACAATCAACTGGGGACTGCAGAAGTGATTCGTGCAGGGGCAAAGGCCACGGATTGCCTTTCGGCGTACGACACTCTTGGGCGTGACTTCCAGCACGATCGCTTGTTTCTGGTCGCACAGAGCGATGCTGTACATCGTGGTCCGCTCGATCGATTTGATCAGTTTTTCCGCCTCGTCGACCGTGGTGCACTCCTCCAAAATGCGGCGCAACGCGAACGTGTAGGGCACACCCTTCGGGTTGAACAGCCGCGAGCCGTCACGGCTGGCGAGCACCTCGTGGACGGCCAAGGTCAAGCCGGCGTCGTTCATGCCCGACAGACAGCCGAACAGCCCGGCGAATCCCACCGAGGCGAAGGCGTGTTTGTCCTTCGGCCGATAGACGGTCAGCAGCGTGTACCTGTGCAGATAGCCGTTGCTGAAGAAGTCGAGATTGCGCCCGAACAACGGACCGCCGGTTGCACTGCGCGACGGTTCGACCATCAACGACGAGCAGCCGAGGCCTCGATAGATGTCCATCATCACGTTGCCGGCCAGCAGCGCGTCGCGATCGACGCCGGCAAGCCGAACGACCGTGTCGATTTCTTCGCGGTGATGAGCCGGGATGTTGGGCCACAGCGCCCGAGCAGCCTCGATCAATCGCGTCCAGGTGTCGTTGTTTCCGTTGTGGGCGAAGGTCTGCTTGGGATAATCGACCAGTCTCCCGGTTGCCGGACCCACCAGGGAGGCCAACTGGCCGCCCATCTCCTTCGGCGATCCTTGAATCGAGAGAATCGGCACCTGGTTGACATACATCAACCGTGCCCCGTCGACCTGTTTCTCCGGGAAACGGCCGGGCTCCCCGCGCGCTAGTCCTGCCGAGAGACCGAGGGCCAAAAGGGCCATCGACAGTAGCACATTGTGCCGACGACGTTGGATCATGGAATGCTCCCGTTAGCTAACCGACGTACGTCTCGAGAAACCGTGCCAGGCGGTGGAAGTCGGAGTCGGGTTCGATATAGCGGACCACGGTAACCAGCGTCTTCGGGTCGACCAGTCTTTCGAACGCCACGTAGTTCAGCTCGAGCTGGCCGGAGACCGAGACCATCACACCGTCGAGCCGTTTCTCGATCAGTGCTCGATAGGCCCCCACGCCCAATTGGCTACCCAACATCACGTCGAACGCCTGCGGCCGTGCGCACCGGCTCTCGTAACCCAAGGTCAGACCGGTAACCTTGCGCGAGCGGCCCGTCTGCTTCGTGTATTCCTTCTTGACCAAGTCGGCGAAGAAGCGGCTGAGGTTTACTTGCGCAATGGCGATATGCCCGTAGTCGTCCCGCGGGATACCTTCGATCTCGGCGTAGGGCAGGAATTCAGCCAGTCCCTCGGCCAGGACAATTACGCCGTATTGTTTGTCCTCGGCTTCTTCGCGGAGCCGCATCATGGCCACGATCCGCTTGACGACTTCGTCGAGGTTCATGACTTTTCGGGTCAAGGTTCGGCCGGTTTTTTCATCGGTGATTTCCTCGGCCGTCTCGTACTTGCCCGTGATATCCTCGACGCTGATGACCAGGCTGGCCTCCCCGGCAATCGCCGCCCCATAGGCCAGCCAACCCGCGCGGCGGCCCATCGTCTCGGTCAGGAAATAGGTCCTCGCGCTTTCGGCGTCGGCCAAAAGATTGCGAATCTCGCTGGCCAACGTTTCCACCGCCGTAAAATAGCCGAACGTGAAATCGATGCCCATGTAGTCGTTGTCGATCGTTTTGGGCAAGTGGACCACCGGGATTCGCGGGCTGCCCTTGGGCAGTTGATCTTGGAACCGCTGGAACTTGTTGGCCGTCGTGAGCGTGTCGTCACCTCCGATGGAAATCAGCGCATCCACGTCGATCGATCGCAGCGCGTGGTAAACGGCGCTTAGGGGCGCAACGCGCTTGGGATCGTCGAAATGGGCCATGTCGGAGACGTTCTTGCCCGGGTTGCTTCGCGCCGTTCCGATCAGGATCCCTTGCGTGTTTCGGGTTCGCTTCAGCCGTTCGTGCGTGATCCGCATGTAATCACGATCTTCGACCATGGGGTGGTCGGGCCCGAACTGAACCAGGTTCGAATAGCCGTACCTGATGCCGACCACTTCGATATTGTTGCGCAGGAAAGAGACCGCGGCGGTCGAGATAACGGCGTTGGCCGCCGGAGCAGGCCCTCCGGAAAAGAGGATGGCGATCCTGTGAATGTTCGACTCGGCGACAGGAGGACGAAAAAGATTGGTACTCATCGGACGCTCGGGAATTTGGGAATATGGGGGTTTAGGGATTTAGAGACTATCTCAAGACTCCTTTTGGTCTTGGTCCGTCATCCTGAGCGAAGCGAAGGATCTCTCTGGCATTGAAGAACTTGAGATCCTTCGCTTCGTAGATCCTTCGCTTCGCTCAGGATGACAACCATGGACTGCGTTTTGAGATGGTTTCCAAATCTCCAAATCCCAAGCCGGATCAACTCGGCCAGGTTCGTTCGATAAACGTGGTGTCCACGCGGCCCTCGACGAAATCGGAATGCTCGAGGATCTTCAGCAACAGCGCAGTGGTCGTCTTGACGCCTTCAATGCGCAATTCACCGAGAGCCCGACGCATGCACCCGATGGCTTCCTGACGCGTGGGCTGGTGGACGATCAACTTGCCGATCAATGAATCGTAAAAGGACGAAATCTCGTAACCGGCATGGATGTGTGAGTCGAAGCGGACGCCGGGGCCGCCCGGCGAAATGACCTGCGTGATCTTGCCCGGACAGGGCCGGAAACCCCGCTCCGGGTCTTCGGCGTTGATCCGGCATTCGATCGCCACGCCGCGCGACTCGATGGCTTCCTGCTTGAAGGGCAACGGCTCCCCGGCCGCGATGAGGATCTGGGCCTTGATCAGATCGATGCCGGTGATCATTTCGGTCACCGGGTGTTCCACCTGAATCCGCGCGTTGAGCTCGATGAAGTAGTAGTGACCGTCTGGGTCGACGATGAACTCGACGGTGCCGGCGTTGGTGTAGTCGGCCGCCTTGACCAGGTGCACGGCCGCCTCGCAGATCGCCTGTCGCGTTTGGGGGGCCAGCTGCGGCGCGGGGCTCTCTTCGAGGAGCTTCTGGTAACGGCGCTGCATCGTGCAATCTCGTTCCCAAAGGTGCACCGCATTGCCGTGCGTGTCGGCCAGGATCTGGACTTCGACGTGTCGCGGATGGGCGACGTATTTCTCGATGTAGATGTCGCCGTTGCCGAAGGCCGCGTCGGCCTCGGCCTTGGCCTGCTGCAGGGCCGACTTCAGCGCCAGATCGTTCGAGGCGACGCGCATCCCACGACCACCCCCGCCCGCCGAAGCTTTGATCAGCACGGGAAAGCCGATGTCGTGGGCGACGGCCAAGGCTTGCACCTCGTTGTCGACCAACCCGTCGCTGCCCGGCACGGTCGGCACGTCGGCTTTTTTGGCCAGGCTCCGGGCCGCGTTCTTATCGCCCACCAGTTGCATCGCCTCGTGTGAAGGGCCGATGAATTCGATCTTGCAGCTTCGACAGATTTCGGCGAAGTGCGCGTTTTCGGCCAGGAATCCATAGCCGGGATGAATGGCTTGCACGTCACCGATCTCGGCCGCGCTGATGACCCGATCAATCTTTAAATAGCTATCGGTCGTCCTGGGAGGGCCTACGCAGTAGGCCTCGTCGGCCAGATCAAGATAAACGGCGCCCCGGTCGGCCTCGCTGAAAATGGCCACCGTCTCGATCCCCATCTCGCGACAGGCACGAAAGATGCGCAGGGCGATTTCGCCTCGATTGGCAACCAGGATTCGTTTGAACATGATCCGAGAATCCACAGCAGAGAAATCGGGGTTCGCTTAGCGTTTGCCGGGTAGCCACGCGCCGGCCCGGCCGCTACGCAATCGGCCGGCGTCCTAGCCCCGGTGGACTAACCGTTGGTGTCAACCTTGAACAAAGGCTGACCATACTCCACCGGTTCGCCGTTGCGGGCCAGTACCGCGACAATCTTGCCGGACAGCTCGGCGGGAATCTCGTTGAAGACTTTCATCGCCTCGACGATGCACACGGTCGTGTCCGGGCCCACGTGATCCCCCACCTTCACGTAGGGCGGAGCCTCGGGATCGGGCGCGGAGTAGAAGGTGCCCACGATCGGGCTGGTGATCAACGCAATGTGCTTCTCTTCAGTTGGTGTCTCGTCGGTCGCGGCGGGCGCCGGCTCCGGGGCCGACGTACCGCCGGCTGCCGGTCGGGCCACCGCTTGCACCGGCGCTTCTCCCGGACCACGCCGTAGCTGAATGCGCATGTCCTCCTGACGCAGGTCGATCTCCGTCAACTCATGCTCCTTCATCAACTCGACCAAACGGCGGATCTTGCGCACGTCAAAAACATCGTGATTGGATGACGATCCGGCCATGCCATGGTTCCCCATCGATCAAGCGTAGAGTGGGCACTGCCCACCGGAATTCCCTTCAGCAACGTCGCCACGGCCGCTAACAGTTCACGATCGCTTCCTCAAAACGTTTGCTGGTGCTGGTGAGCACCTCGTGTCCGGAGCGAGTCACCAGCACGTCGTCCTCGATCCGAACACCACCCCAGCCCGGCAGGTAAATGCCCGGCTCCACCGTCACGACCATGCCGGGCCGCAGCACCGTCTCGCTCCCGACGGCTAACCGCGGGGCCTCGTGCACGTCCAAACCCAACCCGTGGCCCAGCCCATGCCCGAAATACCGGCCGAAACCCGCTTTCGCAATCAGTCCCCGTGCAACCGCGTCCACCTTTTCGGCGGCGATGCCCGGGCGGACGGCCTTGATCGCGGCAACTTGGGCATTCAACACCGTTTTGTACACTTTCCGTAATTTCGGCGAGATTTTACCGGTGACCAGTACCCGCGTCAAGTCGCTTCGATACATGCCTTCGTCCGCACCCCAGTCGACCAGCAGCAGATCGCTCGAACCGATGGTCGCGTCGGTCGGCGTCGCGTGAGGCAGCGCCGCGCGAGGTCCGACCGCCACAATGCTCGCAAAGGCACATCCCTTTGCGCCGAATTGCCGCATGGCCAATTCCAACTCGGCGGCCACCTCTTTCTCGGTCTTCTCCGCTCGAAGCGTCGAGCGGAGGACCTCGAAGCCCTTTTCCGCCATCCGCACCGCTTCTCGAAGCAGGCGGATCTCCATTCGGTCCTTCGTCTGGCGCAACTGCTCGACCAGACCGTCGGTCGTGACAAACTCGATCTTGGGCAACTTCGAGGCAAGCTGATCCCGCAGACCGACCGTCATCGAGCTGCCCTCGACCCCAAGCCGGCCCACCCTGGCCACGCGGACAACCTTGCCGATTGCCTTGAGCATGCTCGTCCCGGGCGGGCGAATCAGGAGATCGAGGCCTGGGCACTCCTCCTCCAGTTGGGTGGTGTACCTCGGGTCGCTCAGCAGCACCTCTCCGTCACCGCGGACCAGAAGATAGCTGTCGTCGCCCGTGAAACCGGTCAGGTACGTCACGTTGGTAAAACTGGTAACCAGCAGCGCGTCGGCTTCCGACTTGCGAACCAGACGGCGGAGCCGCTCGCGGCGACTGGCATAGTAATCCATCGGGTTGCTCCTTTCGCGGTTGGTGACCGAAGACTTGGGTGGCATGCTCTCGCTTGCGTGAGCATGTTTCCTCGACACCTGAACATGGCCACGCAAGCGAGGCCATGCCACCCAGCAGCAAACGCACATTATACTTCCTGCCCGACCAACCGACCACGGGGAGGCACTACGGGGGGTTCGC
>CAZWWC010000067.1:0-1595 GCA_964637625.1 uncultured Planctomycetaceae bacterium | reverse complement strand
CATTATACTTCCTGCCCGACCAACCGACCACGGGGAGGCACTACGGGGGGTTCGCTCGCTGACCCGCTTTCTGCTACCATAAAGCCGGACATTCTGAGCACGCGCGAACACGTGAGCCATGAACGCAGAGCAAATCGAACAACTGGCCCGAGCGCTGTTGGCCGGGCGGCTGTCGCCCGAGCAGTTCGCCCACCGATTGGCCCAAGGTGGTTTCGCCGACCTGGGCGAGGCGAAGGTCGACCTGGCGCGCCCGGGGCGATGCGGATTTCCTGAAGTCGTCTTCGCCGAGGGCAAGTCGGTCGAGGCGATCGAAAAGATCTTCCGCACGCTGTTGGACCACGGGGCCGACGTGCTGGCTACGCGGATGTCGGCCGAACAAGCCGAACTGCTCGGGCCGCGCTTTCCCCAAGGCCAGTACCATCCAATCGGTCGAACGTTTCGCATCCCGGGCGGGCGGCAGGCGGCGGAACCCCAAGTGCCCAGCGGTCGGGTGGCCGTCGTCACGGCCGGCACGAGCGACCTGCCCGTGGCCGAAGAGGCTCGGCAGACGGCCCTCTGGACCGGAGCCGAGGTGACCCTGATCGAAGACGTCGGCGTGGCCGGACCGCACCGGTTGACGGCCAGTCTGCCGACACTGAAGGAAGCCGACGCGGTGGTCGTCGTTGCCGGCATGGAGGGCGCGCTGCCGAGCGTGGTCGGCGGGCACGTCTGCTGCCCGGTGATCGGCGTGCCGACCAGTGTGGGCTACGGGGCCAGCTTCGGCGGGGTGGCCGCGCTTTTGGCCATGCTCAACAGTTGCGCGGCCAACGTCACGGTGGTGAACATTGACGCCGGCTTCAAAGGGGGCTACATCGCCGGACTGATTGCGAAGAACGCAGTGGTCAGGAGTCAGGGATCATGGGTCAGGGATCAACAGTCCGTTTAGCAGCCTGTTGAAGAAGGGCGTCGTGGGTTGGGAATGTGTGCCACTGCTTGGCACAAGCAGTGCTTTTCCTGGGCTTTGCACGGCACTGCTTCTTGCGAAGCAGTGGCACACGACTCTGTCAACAGGCTACTACGCCGGCTCGAGTACCTGCAACGAGGTCCGAACGATCATCGGCTTGACCGTCTTGCGGTACTCGAGCATGTGCGGGGCCATCAAGTGGGCTTCGAGCGCCTCGATGCTCTCCCATTTCTCGACCACCGTGACGACATTCTCCCGGGCGGGTTCTTGGGAAGGGATGTTCGTTTCCACGTCGACCGTCGGCCCGTATTCGATGCAGCCCGACTCCTGGCGGACCTTCGGCACCAACTCGTGAAAGATCTGCAGAAACTCGTCTCGACGGCCCTCGACCAGCTCGATCGTGGCGATGACGAAGATCATGATCAGCATCCTTCCGTGTTGGTCTCAACGTCGGGCAAGCCCGACCGCTAAACTGCCTACTGCCCGCTGCCCGCTGCCCGCTGCCTACTGCCCGCTGCCTACTGCCTACTGCTTTCGGCTAGTTCGATCGCCTTGAGCAGTCCTCGGGCCTTGTTGAGGGTTTCGTGCCATTCGTTTTCGGGCACGCTGTCGGCGACGATGCCCGCGCCGGCCTGGACGTAGGCCTTGTTGT
>CAZWWC010000066.1:0-14997 GCA_964637625.1 uncultured Planctomycetaceae bacterium | reverse complement strand
ACAAGCCGATCTCGCCCGAGCCGGCTACGCATGAAGTCGACAAGCCGATCTCGCCCGAGCCGGCTACGCATGAAGTCGACAAGCCGATCTCGCCCGATCCGCCGTCCCAGATCATCTACCCCGACATTCCCAAAGTGCCCGAGCGGATCGAACGCCCGTCGCCGCCTATCGAGGAGGATTCGGCGTCGTCCAAGTAAATGCCGTGGTTCATCTTCTTTCCACGGCGAGCACGGGTGCGATGCTCACGCTTGCGGTGAGGCCCTTCGGGAGTTCGAAACGCTAAGATCCGAGGTTTCCGGGACGCACACGAGCGTTACGAATCCAGCCCGGCAGGAGCTTCGCCCTCCCAATTCCCAGATACTCTTTCGTTAGCGTGAGCACGTTGTTTTCGTCCGAAGTCGGGATAGAAGGAGCGCAAAGAAAGGGGCCGCGCCCATTGGCTGGACGCGACCCGTCGAGGTATGGCCTTAAACTCGGATCTTTGTGGGGCAGTGATGGTTGTGGCGAAACGAGCACAAGGCCGATACAGAGGATATCGCCCAAACGGTTCCCCCCAATCGAGGGCTTTATTCCACCAAACGGTTGAATTTGCCGCACCGACCGACCATGGAGACTTGGCCCGGGCCGGTCATGCGCGTGCCCTGGCCCGAGAAGCGCGGGTCCCGGCGCGCCGGGATAGCGCAGCGCTGGCCCAGAGATTTGAGGAACGGGCTTTGCAGCACAGAAATCCTTTTCTGTTTTTCAATACCTGACTCCGCTTGCCCAACGGGAGGCTGCCGGAAAAACCTTGAGTCAGGCTCGCAGGTTATTGGGGAGGACCGTCGCTGAGGGGCAACGTGATCGAAACCGTCGTACCTTGCCCCGGTATGCTGTCGATGTCGATCGTACCGTCGTGTTGTTTGAGGATGCCGTAGATGATGCTCAGTCCCAGGCCGGTTCTCCCTTCTTCCGCTCTGGTCGTAAAGAACGGATCGAAGATGCGATCGATTTTCTCCTCGGGGATGCCGTGTCCCTGGTCGACCACGTCCAGACGCACGACCCGGTCGGTGCAGTAAAGATGCGCGACGACCGTGCCGCCCGGCTTCGATGCCTGGACAGCATTCGAGATAAGATTGACGCAAACCTGCGTCATTTCGGTTGGATTCATGTTGACCGCCGGAAGAGGGTCTTCGATGTCGAGCTGGAGGCGGATTTTCCGTCTGGTGGCAAAGGATCGAGCCATGTCTCGTGCTCGACGGACGACGTTGGCCAGATCGCCGGGAGACTTGCGAGAAACCTCGTCGCGAGCAAACTGGAGCACGCTCTTGACGATTCGCCCGCAACGCAACGCACTGGTCCGAATATTGTTCATGGCCAACTCGAGGATCTCGTCTCGATTCTCTTGGTCTGCGGAGAGGGCCATGGCGTCGACGCTGAGCGTGATGGCTCCGAGCGGGTTGTTGATTTCGTGGGCGATGCCCGCGGCCAACGTTCCGATCGAGGCGAGCCGTTCGGCCCGACGGAGCGCCTCCTCGGTGTGTTTCCGATTGGTGATGTCCTCGACCATGGCCAGAACACACATGATTTTACCGTCTTCATCATGCAACGGCGTGGCGGTGGTCCGTCCCCAGACGTGGCGATTGTCTTTGTGGAGATAACGGTTTTCCCAGCTGTGTCGCTCCTCGGTGCCGAAGATGATTTGCCGCAGGGCGGCGGCCATGGCGGGAATATCTTCCTGAGGTGTGAGTTCTTCGAGATTCCGGCCGGCGAGCTCCCGAGTAGGACAGCCCAGAAACCGGCTCATCGCCCGGTTAAGCTGTAGCACGGTTCCTTCCAAATTCAGCACGACCATGCCGAGAGGCCCTTCTTCGAAGGCCAGACGGAACCGTTCCTCACTCTCGCGGAGCGACTGCTCCGCTTGCTTTCGATCGGTAATGTCCTGTGCCGTTCCGTAAAAGCGGACGACCCATTTCTCGTGCCGGTCGCGCACCGGGCGTCCGTAATCGCGCAGCCAACGAGTAGCCCCGGACTTGGTGAGGATGCGGAACTCCGACACGTGTGGATGGCCGGCCAGCAGCTGCTCGGTTCGCTTCACCGCAATGTGCCGATCGGCCGGATGAATCAGGGTGAGAGGACCGCCAAGCTTCTTGATCTCCTCGAGTGGATAACCTGTGATCTGAACGAAGTCGCCGGTAACCCATTCGAGAATCAACGTGCCGTCGGCCTCCAACCGAGTCGAGTAAGCATAGGTCTTGGTCAATTCGGAAATGGCGCGGTAGCGGGCTTCCGACTCGCGCAACGCTTCCTCGGCCCGCTTGTGATCGACAAGGTCCTGCGCGAATCCGATGCAACCGTCAATGGTTCCGTCGGCATCGTACTTCGGCGCGACGTGTACCTGATAGACGCGACCGGCCCAAGACTGGTCGAAGGTGGAGGACTTGCCCTCCAGCGCCTCCCGATGTGCCGCAAGGATTCGCTCACCGGATTGGTCCAGTCCGAGCAATTGGCCGATGGAGCGGTTCCGCCAGTCGGTGGGGATCGCGAAGGGAATCTCACCGGTCACGGACAGCGCGCCGGCGCGCAGCTGGATGTCCGTCGACCATGCCACGCCCGCCAAAGAGGATTCTACCTCCAAAGCCGGGCGGCTGCCGGGAGACAGAACGTCCGAGTTTGCTGGAGTCCCCATCGCTGGGAGCGCTCGCCGAAGGGTCTGCCGAGGAACCGATGGACCCACACACTTTACCGAAGGAGGTTCTCGTTTGACAGGGGTTTGCCGAAAGCCGACGGCAGGAAACGAGCCCCGGCCAGCCGTGCCTCCCGAGCGCACACGACGCCCGGCGAACCGTGTGGTGGATGAGAGGGGCGTACTTGGCTCTCACAGAGGCGTTCCCTCTCGAGCGACGGACATGGTCCACAGACCGCGCCCCACCTGGCGGCAATGAAACTAGTCTCTTTGGGGGTTACGGAGACTCACGAGATGGCCGACAAACGAGTTGGACGCCCAGGCAACGTTTATAATGTACACACCCCATGTGAAATAAGAAAAACTCGCAATTTGTGAGAAAAGCACGTATCTAAGGCACCGGGATCAGCAATTTCGCTGGACAAGGGCAACTTCGTCTGGGAGAATCCGGGAGTAGTTGGCGGTCAAGAAATTCGGCTCTGGGTTAGCACCTTCCCTCCCATTGGCTGGTCTGTACGGCCGGCTGAACTCAACAGAGCGGGCTTGTGGAAGGTCTGTGTAATCATGCCGAAGCTCCATGGGCGAAGCGTATTTGATCAATCGTCCAGGAAGCCTGCATCTTCAGTCGATAGGACATCCTTATGACCGTAGATTGCGGAGAAAGGGTCTACCGGTGATCAATCAAGTCAATGTCCCAACGGTCTATGTGGTTGATGATGATCCACAAGTACGTGAGTCGCTCAGACTGCTCATGCGCAGCATCGGGTTGCGGACCGAAGTGTTTGGCTCGGCGGAGGATTTCCTGGAGGCTTACGCGGATGGGGCTGGGCCGCCCCGTTGCCTCGTTCTCGATGTCCGCATGCCGGGAATGAGTGGTCTGGGGTTGCAGGAAAAGCTGCTTGCCGCCGGCATCCAGATCCCTATTATCATGATCACCGGCTATGGCGACGTGTCGATGGCTGTCAAGGCAATGGGAGCCGGTGCGGTTGACTTCATCGAGAAACCTTTCAGCCGGCAAGCGCTCTTGACCCGGGTACAGGAAGCGATCGATCGCGACGCCGGACGACGACATCGCGAGACACAACGGGCAGACATGGCCGAGCGTTTGACTTCCCTGTCGCATCGCGAACGGGAAGTCATGGGACTGCTCATTGCCGGCAACCACTCCAAACAAATCGCCTCGAAGTTGAACATCGGCGAAAAGACGGTGGCGAAACATCGCGCCCGCGTTTTCGAAAAGATGCGGATTGACGGTGTCGCCGCTTTGGTGCACCTGGCTTACACGTGCGATTTGATCTCCGCCAGCACCGCCGGGATCAGCGTATCCTAGCCGCCTGTTGCGGAAGTCGAGTGGGCACTGCCCCGGGGGTAACCGTCCAACTCGACGTCGAGCGATCTTCAACCGGTGATGCCCGGCCTTCTTCGGGAGTCGAATGCTCCGAGGAAGCCCGGCTGGACCGGTTTTCTTGCTCGTTAGTGCCCGTCGGGGCGTCTCACCCTCAAGACCGGCCTTTCCGCCTGGATCGGCCGTTCCAACCGTCCACACGGGATAGACGCTGCCGGACTCCCCTCCAAAGGGGAATTGCTGCCACGCACGAAGAAACCTCTTTTTGGGTATTACCGGATCAGGAATACCTGACTGGGGCAAACGCGTAAGGTAGGCTTGAATGATCCCAGATTCTCCGCGTTGTAGGCGATGCTCCTTGGATATGTCCGTCGGCAGCGGCGCGAATTCTGTTGTGGGAACCATGAGGACACCACGGTGCCCATGACAACCCGACGCGGCTTTTCCTCCCCCAAAGGCGACCTGTTTCCATCGGCCTGCCGGTCGTCGTGGCCGGTGGCGGTATCGACGATTCGCCTCGTGGTGTCCGGCAAGGAGAAACGAGCAGGATACAGACCGGGGTCGAAGACGGGCAACCGCCGTGCCCGCTCGGTGGAAAACGTGGGAAGACGCGCATGAAAGACCGTATCTTGATCGTGGATGACTGTCGCGTGAGTGTCAGCATTCTGGAAGATCTTCTGGCTGGCGACTACGAATTGGAACAAGCGTTCAGCGGTGAGGAGTGTCTCGAGAAGCTGCCGATCTTCAGGCCCGAGCTGGTCCTGCTGGACATCGTCATGCCTGGTATCGACGGGTACGACGTGTGCCGAAAAATCAAGTCCAGTCCCATGGGGGCTTTCATCCAAGTAATTCTGATCAGCGGCAAAGCGTCTGCCGCTGAACGGCTCCGAGGCTATCAATTCGGGGCGGACGACTACTTGGTCAAACCGTTCGACCATGCGGAGCTGCTGGCCAAAATCCGGATCCACTTCCGGCTTCACAAGCACATGAAAGACCTCTGGGCGGCCAACAACCGAATCCAGAAGTTCAATACGGAATTGGAGAAACTGGTCGACGCGCGTACACGCGAAGTCGTGGAAACTCGCGACGTGGCGGTCTTTGCCCTGGCCAAACTGGCCGATTCTCGTGACCCGGAAACCGGCGAGCACCTGGAGCGGATGCGTACCTACTGCCGAATCCTGGCCGAACACATGAAGCGCCAGGGGCCCTATCGAGATGAAGTCGACGACCAATTCATCGAAGACATCTATCGTTCCAGTCCACTGCACGACATCGGCAAGGTGGGCATACCGGACGCCATCCTGCTCAAGCCGGGCCGACTGACGCCCGAAGAATTCAACGTCATGAAAACCCACACGATCATCGGTGCCAAGGCGCTGCGACAAGCCGCCGCACAGTCTTCCTACGGTGGGTTTCTGGCAATGGCCGAGCTCATCGCCCGCCATCATCACGAACGCTACAACGGTCGCGGCTATCCCGACGGCATGGCCGGCAAGGACATCCCTCTGTCCGCGCGCATTGCCGCTCTGGCCGATGTCTATGACGCCCTGACTTCGGCTCGCGTCTACAAACCGGCGTTTTCGCCAGAGAAGGCTCGGGAACTGATTCGAGAGGAGAAGGGCGAGCATTTCGACCCCGACGTGGTGGAGGCCTTCCTGAATTGTGAAGACCAGTTCTTTACACTGATCCGCCCTGCGGCGCCCGCACGGCGCGAAGCCCTCTTGGCCTCGCAAGGCAGCTAGCCGGCCCGGGGAAGGCTTCTGGCCGGCTGCCCAACGATGGTGCACGCCGCCGGGAATGCCTATTTTCACCGCTGGCTGCAGAACCCGCAAAAACGTTGCAATTCCTCTAAGTCGGTTGCCGATATACGCTGATGCGCACGTGAGTTGTAACGTCATGGAGGAGCCGCCCCGACAGGGGGGCACTACAAGTCTTTATCGGGAGCCCGACGATGCAAGTCAAAGTCTATGTCCCCACGGTCGTGGAGATTCCCAACGCATACGTGCCCGCCCTTGCCCGGCGTGCGTCCGAGACGATCGGCGATAAGGCGGCCAAGGTATCCGCCACGCGAGGACACCTGGTTCGCCAGGCCGTCCAGGATGGTCTGCTTCGCCAGTTCGACGACCTGGTCTGCGAGGATGGCTCTGTCGATTTGGTCTGCGATCCGGGCACGGAGGTCCCGTTGGAGCTCCAGAACAAAACGCTCTCTCTGGGCGAGCTGATGGACGCCCTGCAATCCAACCGCGATTGGGGCGAAGCCGGCCCGAGACCCAAAGCGGCCTGAGCGAAAAAGCCGTCCGCGGTGACCTTCGCTCCGGTCACTCTACCGAGAGCACGATCTTGCCGGAGAGCGTCCCGGCGCCGCCGAGCGTGTTTTCCTCTTGGAGCCGCTGCGCCGCGGCCGCCTCGCAAAGCGGCAGCACGCGGCCGATGTTCGCGCGAAGCTTCTCCTCGGCCAGCCACTGGTTGATCTGCCGTGCCGCGTCGCGCTGCCGGTCGGCCGGGGCGTTAAACAGAACAAAGCCCAGCATTGAGCAATCCCGGGTGTAGAAAGGACCGATCGGCAGCGCGGGCCGCGCCTCGCGGCCGGCCATCACGACGATCCGCCCGCCGACGGCCATGTGGCCGAGGATCAAATCGAAGTCCTGCTCGCGGAGTGTCTCGAACCAGACGTCGACCCCTTTCGGCGCAAATCGCCCAAGCGCCGCGGCCAGGTCGTCCCTTTTGTAGTTCACCACGCAGTCGGCACCGAACTGCCGACACAACTCGGCCTTCTCGTCGCTTCCGGCGGTCGCGATGACCCGGGCACCGACCGCGTGGGCCATCTGCACGACACACGAGCCAACGCCGCCGGCGCCGCCGTGCACACAGATCGTTTCGCCCGGCCGCAGCTTGGCGCCGCGGAACGTGCCCAGATGCGCCGTCAGCGAGACCATGGCGCAGGCGGCCGCCTGCCGATCGTCGATCACTTCGGGCGTGGGATAGAGCCACTTGGGATCGACTGCCGCGTACTCGGCAAAAGTACCTTGCCGGCCAAACACGCCCTGGTTGGAACCCCAAACCCGATCGCCCGGCGCCAGTCGGCTCACGCTGCGGCCCACCGCCTCGACTGTGCCCGCCAGATCGCAGCCAACGATATAAGGGCTGGGGATCTTCACGTCAACCAGCCCCGAGCGAATGTAGGTATCGACCGGGTTGACCGCCACGGCCGACACGCGGATGAGAACCTCCTGGTCGGTCGGTTCGGGCATGGGCCGTTCACCGTAGACGATGCTCTCGGGCGGCCCTGGGCGTTCGATATACGCGGCTTTCATCACAACGACTCCAACATTTGGTTTCCCCGGTTTTGCAGCCTACTCAGATAAGGGTATGCATCGGCCGCCGCCTGGGCAAGTGCGGGTATTGACCCGACCGTGGCCGTGAAGTACCTTCGTGTTAGAATCCAACCGTGGATTCTCGTTAGGGAATCCATACGCTTACCCACCACACCCGCTTGCTTCACCACATTCTCGGGAGGACGACTCATGCATCGTAGAAGCTCTCTTCGTATCGTCACGGCATTGTTGATTCTGGTCGCTTTCGTCTCGATCGCCCAGGCCAAAATCAAGCTGCCTTTGATCATCAGCGACAACATGGTCCTGCAACAGGGCCGGCCCGTGACAATCTGGGGCTGGGCCGAGCCGGGGGAAGCAATCAGGGTAATTCTCACTGGAAAGATGACGTGGGTGGCCGTAGAAGACGCCGAAGGAGGAATGACAGATGGTGTGCCCATGCGAATCGCCAAGACCAAGGCCGACGAGGTGGGCCGTTGGCAAGTGACGCTCGACGCACTGAAGCCCGACGATGGGAGATGGATCGAGATTGAGGACTCGTCCGGTGAGAAGACGACCATTAAGAACATCCTTGTCGGCGAGGTCTGGCTTTGCTCAGGCCAGTCGAACATGGAATGGCCCGTCGCGAAGGTCAACGACGCCAAAAAGGAAATTGCCGCGGCCGACTATCCCGGGATCCGGTTCTTCCAGGTAAAAAACGTGACGGCCGCAAAACCGCAACAGGACTGCCAGGGCCGTTGGATCGTGTGCAGTCCCAAGACGGTGGCCACGTGTACGGCCGTAGGCTACTTTTTTGGGCGTGAGTTGTTCAAGGAGTTGAAGGTTCCGGTCGGCCTGATCCAAAGCGACTGGGGCGGGACGCCGGCCGAGGCCTGGACCAGCCGCAAGGCCCTGGCGGCCAAACCATCGCTTAAGCCGCTGCGGGCACGTTGGGGCAAGGCCATTCGCAAGAACAAGAAACAGGCCCGCTCGCCGCATCGCCCAGCTAATCTCTACAACGCGATGATCGCACCGATTCTGCCCTATGCGATTCGAGGCGCAATCTGGTACCAGGGCGAGTCGAACGTCACCCGCGCCCATCAGTATCGGACCGTCTTCCCGACGATGATCGCCGACTGGCGCCGGGGCTTCAGGCAGCCGGACTTGCCGTTTGGCTTTGTCCAGATCGCTCCGTTCAAATACACCACGAAAAAGAACAAAAGAGATCCCCGCTCGTGCACCGAACTCTGGGAGGCCCAGCTCTCGACCCTCAAGAATGTACCCAACACGGGCATGGCCGTGACCACGGACATCGGCAACCTGACAAATATCCATCCGACGAACAAACAGGATGTAGGCCATCGGTTAGCACTTTGGGCGCTGGCGACCGTGTATGGAAAAGACCGCGTTTACTCGGGACCAATCTACCGGTCAATGAAAGTCGAAGGGGACAAGATCCGTCTCAGTTTCGACCACGTCGGCGGCGGGCTCGTCTCGCGCGACGGCAAGCCGCTGACCCACTTCGTCGTCGCCGGTGCCGACCAGGAATTTCACCCGGCCGTGGCCAAGATCGAGGGCGACACGATTGTCGTCGCCAGCGACGTCGTCAAGCGGCCCGTGGCGGTCCGTTTCGCGCCGGAGGAAACCTCGGAGCCGAATCTGATGAACAAGGAGGGTCTGCCTGCCTCACCGTTTCGCACCGACGACTGGAAGTGGCTGACCGAAGGAAAGAATTGACTGAGACAGGGATTCGAGATTGGGGTTTGGGGCCTGTTGTCCGGAGCATGGCACCCATGATGGGGGTTAGTATGGCTGGGATTTTCTGAAAAATCCCCAAAATCCCCTGAGGTTACGACCAATTATGCCTTGACATAAGATTACGCGATAGAATAATATTATGGCTGCGCGTAAGCTTACGATGTGACGTAATTGGCCGTAATGTATTGAGGTTGCCATGAAGCAGATCGACGCGAATCCCTACACCCCGGGAGCTGGCCACTCGCCTCCGTACCTGGCTGGCCGTGACGAGGAAGTCGCGGTCTTTTGCGAGCACCTCAAGCAAGACCTGATTCTGAAGAACGTCATCCTGACGGGGCTTCGCGGCACCGGAAAAACCGTCTTGATGGACGACAAGTACAAGGTTGCCGCTCAGGAAGCCGGTTGGGTTTGGGTCGGCTCGGACTTTGCGGAATCCTCCTTTCTCAGCGAGCAGAATCTCTGTATCCGACTTCTGACGGACTTGGCGGTTTTCACGTCAAGCCTTTCCACGAGCAAGCCGGACGGGACTCTTGGATTCGAGACAAAACAGAATCGACAGGAGTCTCTCTCGTACGATTTCCTAGGGACCCATTTTACAGCCCAACCGGGACTGATTGTTGACAAGTTGCGATCAACCCTTGAGTTCGTCTGGAAAGTGGCGAAAGATCGTGGCACTCGGGGGATTGTCTTTGCGTATGACGAAGCTCAAGTTGTGCGAGATCGTGAAGAGAAAGATCAGTATCCCTTGGCTGTGCTCCTTGAGACTTTTCAGTCACTGCAGCGGCGAGGAGCCAAGTATCTCGTGCTTCTTACCGGTCTTCCCACGCTGTTTCCGAAACTCGTCGAGTCGCGCACGTACGCCGAACGAATGTTCGCCGTGCAGGAGCTCGGCCGCCTTTCACCGGACGCGGCAAAGAACGCCATCGAAATGCCTTTGCGGGAGCGACCGTGGCAGTTCACGTCCGAAGGGGTCAAAACAATCATGGAGGCATCGGACGGTTATCCGTTTTTCATTCAGTTCATCTGTCGAGACACTTACGACCATCTTGTCGCAAATCCCCATGACTTGTCCATCCCCCTGAATGCCATTATCAGAAAGCTGGATTCCGACTTTTTTGCTGGCAGGTGGGAAAGTGTTACTGATCGACAACGAGACTTGCTTTTTTGTGCCGCAAAGCTCGAACACGCCGACGAGGAATTCACGATCAGTGAAATTGTTGAAATCTCGAAGCAATTGGACGTCAAACCCTTTGGGCCGGGTGATGTCAGTCAGATCCTGCCGCGGTTGATTGAAAAGGGGTTGGTCTATAAGAATCGCCTTGGCAAATATTGTTTTGCCGTGCCCATGTTCAGTGGTTTCATTCGTCGTCGATTT
The DNA here is from genome assembly GCA_964637625.1 of uncultured Planctomycetaceae bacterium. Lineage (GTDB taxonomy): Bacteria > Planctomycetota > Planctomycetia > Pirellulales > Thermoguttaceae > UBA11386. The sequence continues at coordinate 4,546 of CAZWWC010000066.1, read as the reverse complement.
ATAGCGGCTAATCGCCAACTCATAGCAGCTGAGCGCCAACTGAAACTCTTCGAGTGAATCGAAGACGTCAGACTCGCAATAGGCGCGAGCATTGGCGGAAGCGGCACAAGGAGCCAGTTTGCCCAATCTGCCATTGGGGCCGCAATAATTGATTCCAAACCCCTTTTCTCGGTTTTCTCAACCGCCCGGTGTGGTAGAATGCCCAGGGGTCTACTGCAAGTCGACTCGGGGGGCATCGCACGTGCACTGCCGCGATGACGTTTCGCCCGATCGGGCGCCCGACGACAAACTGCTTAATCTCGCGCCTGCGGACCAGCCCAGCACGGTCCATGAGGTGGCCGAGCGTCTTCTTCCCGCCTATACCGTCGACGGCGGCTCGGTTCATCTTGCCGGGTGCCTGCTCGAAGATCGGCTCTTTCTCCGCGCCGGCGCGCAACACGCCGGAGAGTCGATCGAGCTTTTTCTGGACGGTCATGGCGGAGAAGTCGAGCCGGGCCTGGTCAAAACGCTGGGAATGAACAACACGCTCCAGATCGAGCGCCCCTCCGAGCAGGCCCAAGAAACGATCCGCCGTCTGTCCACGTTGGCCAAGCGGATGGTTGCCCGACGGTTCTCCCAGCAAGATCCCCCGCACGCGATCGACGTGGCCGCCGTCTGGTGCAAATTCGCACAGGGGAAACTGCGATTTGCCATCGGCGAGCATTCGATCGACTTGTCCTTCGCCGATTGGGCTCGCCCGTTGGCGCCGCCCCCTTTCACTTGCTCTCATTCGGGCCGGATGACCCATCACCTGGCGGCGATCGATGACGGACGCATCGTCGCGGCCGAAGAGGTCGCGGCTTGCGAGCAGAGTGGGAAGCAAGTGCTCTTCGGCGATCTGGTGACCTGCGCCGCCACGGGACAACGGGTCCTCAGAGAGTTTGTCGAAACGTGCCCCGTCACCGGCCAGACCGTCCTGCCGGCCGAAATGGTTTGCTGCAGCCTCTGTCGCCAGAACGTCGCGCCGGCGGCCATGCGCCGAGGACGTTGCGAGGCATGTGACCATCTCGAACCGGTCAGCGAGGCAGATCCGCGTCTGGCTCGACTCTTGGACGAACACCCGCTGCTGGACCGATGGCGGCGCTGGCGTCTTTCGGAGTCGGCCACGGCCTACCACTTGGCGGCGCACGGCTGGTTCCGGAAGCTGCTGGTCGTCGTGGACAAGGATTCGCTCGCACTGAAGTTGCTTGCCACGGGCCACCGCCTGCGATCCGGCTGGGACGTGGTCGAGCCCTCGCAGTACCAATTTGCCCTGCGCAGTTGAGACAGTCGGATCTCTAGGAGCCCATCGTCAAAACACAATTAGGGTGCCTGGGTCATAGGGCAGCGCTGGCCCAGAGCGATGCCGTGCAAGTACTGCCGGTTATAACCCAGCCTACAATGCGACGGTGCTGGTAAGATGCCCGTGGCACCCATGAGATGAGACCAACCGCTACGTTTCCCGAGACCGCGCTCGGAGAATCACCACCAGCCCCGCGATCGTCGTTGTGGTGGCCAGTCCCAGGATGACTAACGTTACACCAAGACGAATATGGTACGCCTTCATCGCATCGTGGTATTCTTGGTAACCCGGCCGCTTGTCGTACAGTCCGAAGCGGAGTTCCTCCCACCAGCTGTGGGTCTCCACCAGCGTCAAGTCCTCGACCCTGTCTCGGAATGCCTCTTCGACGACGATCGCGGCGGGCGGCTTGGGCCGGTTCACGTGGAAATAGACCGCACCGGCAACGGCCGCCAGCGCGACCACGGCGCCAACGAGTGTCAAACCTTGCCGAAACTCCCAGCCCTCGCCCGCGCCGTAGTCGACCTCGTCCTGGACTGCTTCGAGGAAGCGCAAACGCAGCATCGTGGGGACTTCGAGGTTCCTACCACACGGGCATTGGACGATTTGGCCGGCCTGGGCCGCCTCGACCGGAATCTTCTCTCCGCACTGGCAAGGAAGCAGGTATCGGGTGGACACGAGATTTCTCCTTGTCCTGGAATTCGCCGTCTCGTGGGCACGAAGGGCCGGAAAGATGATGTCGCAACGTCGGACAGCAGGGACCCGCCCTCCCAAAAAACCGGACGGAATCTTGTGGGGGTGCGTGCCGGCGATACTATATTGGGCACGTCACGAATACATTTGCACGGAGAGTCCTTCGCCAGAACAACTGTCGAGCGAAACGCCCTCCACCCAACATGGGCCAACTTCGTAGCAGTGTACCTGGATCGATGGGGTTGGGCGAGTTGGGTGAGCCGTCTTTTGCCGTTAGTGGCGAGCGTGCAATAGTTTGGGGACGGGAACAATTCCAGGCATGCCTTTCCTCAAACCTCCCAGATTGCCCACCTTCACATTTCTTTGGCTTTGGTGAGTGGTTTTTGTGGCAAGACATCTAAAATAAGACATAAGAGGGGACTGGACTCACGAGGACAGGTAACTAAAATTATATATGATGGCCCCTTCGTAACGTTTGCCTTCGTTAGAAGGCCACGGGTGAGAGAGCATGTCCGCCCGTACTTCCTCTTAAGGGCGAGGGGCATTCTGAGAAGGTCTGGTGAGAAGTTTCTGGGGCTTCGAGCCGGTTGCGCCTGGATATCGCCGAGCGGTGGTGATTCCCTGCAATGCCGGATGCGCTGTTGACAAGTGTGTAGAGTCCAGCGATGAGAAGAGCTTCTTGACGGTTGACTCAAGTTCCCTGTTTTTATTGACCTTGGCAGTGCCGGTGGGGATAGGGCGAGCGCCCGGAGCCGAATTCCAGCGGCGCAAAGTTGACGGTATTGCCGGGCAACGGTCAGATGGGCCAGAGGAGAGTTCTTCCGCCGCGATGCCAAGACCTTGGGCTATGTGGTTTGAGACCCAGATGGTTGTTGGTTTCCAGTGGCCGCGCGCGAGTCTAGGAAACTTAGGCGTGCTCTGTCGACATCCTTAGTCTCTGCGCAGCTAGAATCCTTTTACAAATAAATCCCGCAGAGAAGCGTTTGGAAAAATCGGTGGTAGAATTGGGTGACTCCGAGAGGTCACCGTTAACATAATCGATGAGGGGGTGAAGTATTCGTTTTGGCCGAACCGCGAGAATCGCCCGGAGGCGCAAGACGCAAGGTGTGCCTCGGGCGGCGTGATGTATCGGCCGTCGCGTGTCGCCTACTGGATCCCCGGAGGATCTGAATACGAGTGTAACCAAACCGGTATAGAGGAGTGTTGCATTGTACGACACACTTTTGGATGACATTGAAGAGCGGTCTCTTGCCCATGACGAAGAGACCGATGGCATGGATCTGGATCGAAAATCGACGGGCACGCTGGCAATCGAGGAGGAGTTGGACGAGGAGGAGAACCCTGTCGATGCGGACGGCGACGGGGAGGCCGACGTCGACGCTGATGACGGCGAGGAAGGAGAGCTGGCCGGGCAGGGCGATGGTGAGTCGTGGTCCGACGATCCGGTCCGGATGTATTTAACGCAAATGGGCGAGATTCCTCTGCTGACGCGGCAGCAGGAGATCACCCTGGCCAAGCAAATCGAGACCACCCGCGCGAGGTTCCGCCGCAAGGTCCTCGAATGCGACTACGTCATGCAGAACGCGGTGCGTATCTTAAACCGCGTTTTCGACGGCGAGTTGCCGTTTGATCGTACGGTCCAGGTCTCGGTCACCGATCACCTCGAAAAAGACCAGATTCTTGGCCGGTTGCCGCACAATCTCAAAACGCTCGACGTGCTTCTCAAACGCAATCGGTACGATTATCAAAAGGCCACCAACCGGGTCATGCCGCTGGCCGAGCGCCTCGAGGCGTGGAGCCGGGTCGGGCTGCGGCGACGCCGCGCCGTGCGCCTGATCGAGGAGTTGGGTCTGCGGACCGGGCGCATCGAGCCGATGATCCGAAACCTTGAGGAGTTCAGCCGCCGCGTCGACGAGCTCAAAGCGCGAATCGACGATCATCGCAATATGCGAAAGCCCGAAGACGAAGCTCAACCTTGGTTGGTCGAATTTCGCAGCATCCTGGCGGCCACGCAAGAGACCCCGACGAGCCTCCGCAATCGCATCAACAAGATCAAGGCGGTCCACGCCGAGTATCAGGATGCCAAGCGGGGGCTCTCCGAGGGCAACCTGCGGCTGGTCGTCTCCATCGCCAAGAAGTATCGCAACCGGGGCTTGAGTTTCCTCGACTTGATCCAAGAAGGCAACGCGGGCCTGATGCGCGCCGTCGACAAGTTCGAGTACCGGCGCGGCTTCAAGTTCTGCACCTATGCCACCTGGTGGATTCGCCAGGCGATTACCCGCGCCGTGGCCGACCAAAGCCGCACGATCCGTATTCCCGTCCACATGGTCGAGACGATGTCGCGCGTGCGCAACGTCTCGCGGAAGCTGCTTCAGGAGATGGGTCGCGAGCCGACGATCGAGGAGACGGCCCGGGCGAGCGGAACGTGCATCGACGAGACGCGGCGCGTGCTGGCGATGAGTCGCTATCCGATCAGCCTTGACCGGCCGGTCGGCAACAGCGAGGACAGCCATTTCGGCGACCTGCTGCCCGACG